>CAIQOY010000225.1 GCA_903873565.1 uncultured Actinomycetes bacterium | reverse complement strand
GGGCGGCCGCCGCGGCGAGCGCGCGGTCGGCCCACGCCTCGTCCGCGTCGACGCGCAGGAGCACGTCGAGGGCCACGGCGCGGGCGTCCGTCATGCGGGCGTCGTCGCGGCGGTGGGCGGCGTGCGGCGGCCGCGCAGCCAGTCGGCGGCGGGCAGCGCGCGCTTGCCGGGCGACTGGAGCTCGGACACGAGCAGGGAGCCGCCCCACAGCCCGACCGCCAGCGTGTCGCCGACCGCCCGGACCTCGCCCGGCGCGAGCGGCTCCTGCGTGGGCGCGACCCGCCAGATGACCGTGGTCTCGCCGTCGAGGTCGAGGAGCGCCCCCAGGCGGGGGCGCAGCGCGCGCACGCGGTCGGCGGTCTCCCGCGCGCCGTGGGCGAGCGGGTCGATCAGGCGGTCGGCGCGCTCCAGCTTGGCCGCGTAGGTGACGCCGTCGGCCGCCTGCGGCACCCAGTCGAGCGTGCCGGCCTCGGCGGCGGCCAGGGCGCCCACGAGCGCGGGCACGCCGAGCTCCAGCGCCCGCCGCTCCACCGCGCCCGCGTCGTCGTCGGGGCCGATCGCGAAGCGCTCGACGCTGACCACGGGCCCCGCGTCGAGGGCGGCCTCGGTGCGCATCACGGCCACCCCGGTCTCCGCGTCCCCCGCCATCAGCGCGCGCTCGATCGGCGCGGCCCCGCGCCAGCGGGGCAGGAGCGACGGGTGCAGGTTGAGCCAGGGCGCCACCTGCAGGAGCTCGGGCGCCAGCAGCTGGCCGTAGGCGCAGATCGCGATCGCGGCGGGGCGAAGGCGCGCGAGGGCGTCGTGCGCGTCGATCGCGCGCTCGGGCTGGAGCAGGGGCAGGCCGAGCTCCTGGGCCAGCGCCGCCACCGGCGGCGGCGTCGGACGGCGGTTGCGTCCGGCGGGCCGGTCGGGCTGCGAGAGGACGAGCGGCACCTCGACCCCGCGCTCCACGAGCCCGCGCAGGACGGCGGCGCCGAACGCGGACGTGCCCGCGAACGGCGCGCGGGCGCTCAGCGCGTCCCCTCCCGGAGCAGGCGCATCGCCTCGCGGCGCGCCTCGGGCTCGGCCCGGTCGAGCGTGAGGACGCCGTCGAGGTGGTCGACCTCGTGCTGGATGACGCGGGCCGGCAGGTCGGCCAGCTCACGCTCCTGCCATGCCCCGTCGAGGTCCTGCCAGCGCACCGTGATGCGCGTCGCGCGGGCGACCGGCACCGAGTGGCCCTCGCGCAGGAGCAGGTCGAGGGACAGGCAGCCCTCGCCGCCGACCTCGGTCTCCTCCGAGGAGGCGGTGATCTCGGGGTTGGCCAGCGCGATCCAGCCCTCGTCGTCGTCGAGGCTGACGACCGCGAAGCGGCGCAGGAGGCCGATCTGGGGCGCGGCGAGGCCCGCCCCGACCGCGTCCTCGGCGAGCTCGAACATGCGCGCGGCCAGCGCCCGCAGGTCGTCGTCGAAGTCCTCGACCGGGTGCGTCTGGGAGCGCAGCACCGGGTCGGGGAACTGCCGGATCTGCGCCTGGGCGATGCGCCGGCGCGCCTCGCGCTCGTCGGGCGACTCGGACTTCGCGGAGCGGGCCATCGGCTCCCAGCCTACGCGCGGGGCTCCTTCGGCGCGACCGGGGCGACCCGCGCCCCGCTCGCGACGAGGGTGCCGATCGGCTCGCCGCGGACGACCCGAACGATGTTCTCGGCGTCGTTGACGTTGAAGACCCGGATCGGCATGTCGTTCTCCATGCACAGGGTCAGGGCCGTGGTGTCCATCACCTTGAGGCCGCGCTCGACCGCCTCGAGGTGCGTGATCTCCTCGATCAGGGCGGCGTCGGCGTGCTCGCGGGGGTCCTTGTCGAGGACGCCCTCCACCCCGTTCTTGCCCATCAGGATCGACTGCGCGCCGATCTCGCAGGCGCGCAGCGCGGCGGCCGTGTCGGTCGTGAAGTACGGGTTGCCCGTGCCGCCCGCGAAGATCACGACGCGCCCCTTCTCGAGGTGGCGGATCGCGCGGCGGCGGATGTAGGGCTCCGCGACCTCCTGGATGTCGAGCGCGCTGAGCACGCGCGTGAACACGCCGATCCGCTCGCAGGCGTCCTGCACGGCGATGCCGTTGAGGACGGTCGCCAGCATGCCCGCGTAGTCGGCGGAGGCGCGGTCCATGCCCTTCGCGGACTCCGCCATGCCGCGGAAGATGTTGCCGCCGCCGACGACGATCGCGACCTCCACGCCGAGCTCCCGCACCTGCTTGACCGCGTAGGCGATCTCCGCGAGGCGCGCCGGGTCCATGCCGTAGCCGGCGTCGCCCATCAGCGACTCCCCCGAGAGCTTCAGGAGGATGCGGCTGAAGGGCGTGGCGGTCACGGGCTACTCCTGGCCGAGGACGAAGCTGGCGAAGCGCTTGATCTCGATGTTCTCACCCATCTCGGACGAGAGCGCGGCGCGCACCTGCTCGACGGTCTGGTCCTCGTCGCGGAAGTACGGCTGCTGCAGGAGGCAGACCTCCTCGTACCACTTGCGCAGCTTGCCCTCGGCGATCTTGTCCTGCACGTCGGCGGGCTTGTCGGCGGCCTGCGAGCGGTAGATCTCGAGCTCGGCCTCCTTGTCCGCCTCGGGCACGTCCTCGATCGCGATGTAGCGCGTGGCGTCCATCGAGACGATCTGCAGGCAGATGTCCTTCGCGAACTCCTGGAACTTGTCCGTCTTGGCGACGAAGTCGGTCTCGCAGCCGACCTCGACGAGGACGCCCTTGGTGCCCCCGCCGTGGATGTAGCTGGCGATCTTGCCGTCGCTGGTCGCGCGGCCGCCGCGCTTGGCGGCCTTCGCGAGGCCCTTCTCGCGCAGCACCTTCTTGGCGGCCTCGAGGTCGCCCGCGGCCTCCACGAGCGCGTCGCGGACCTCCATCATCCCCGCGCCGGTCTGCTCGCGGAGGGTCTTCACATCGGCCGCAGCCGGCTTGTAGTCGCTCATCTCGTCGGTCCTCTTCCGGATCGTCCGTGCTCGTCGGTGCCCGCCTAGGCGGACGGGGTGCCCTCGTCATCGGCGGCGGGCTCGGCCGCGGCCTCGGCCTCGGCCGCCAGCTCCACGGCCACGTCGGCGATCTCGTCCGCGACCACCGCCTCGATCACGGCCTCCTCGGCGACGGCCTCGGCGATGACCGCCTCGACCACGGCCTCGGCGGCCGCCGCATCGGAGACGGCGGGGTCGGCCAGGGCCTCGACGGCCGCGGCCTCCGCCTGGTCGGCGGCGGCGACGGCCTCGATCGCGGTCTCGTCGGCCAGCTCGGCGGCGGCCAGGATCTCCTGGACCGCCTCGTCGACCGCGGCGGCCTCGTCGCCCGTCAGGCCCTCGACGCCGGCGGGCAGGTGCTTGCGGCCCTCGATCACGCCGTCGGCGACGACGCGCGCGATCAGGTCGTTGGCGCGGATCGCGTCGTCGTTGCCCGGGATCGCGAGGTCGACCTCGTCCGGGTCGCAGTTCGTGTCCACGAGCCCGATCAGCGGGATGCCGAGGCGGCGCGCCTCGCGCACCGCCAGCTGCTCCGCGTTGAGGTCGATCACGAACACGGCCGACGGCAGCTTGGCCATGCTGGCCACGCCCGACAGGTTCGTCTCGAGCTTCTCGAGCTCGTGCAGGCGAACGAGGCGCTCCTTGGCGGGCAGGAGGTCGAGCTGGCCCTCGTCGCGCAGGCGGCGCAGCTCGTGCAGGCGCTGGATGCGGTCCGTGATGGTGCGGAAGTTGGTCAGCAGGCCGCCGAGCCAGCGGTGGTTCACGTACGGCATGCCGCAGCGCTCCGCCTGGGCCTGGACGGCCTCGCGGGCCTGCTTCTTCGTGCCCACGAAGAGCACGGTCCCGCCGGTCGCGGCGATGTCGCGCACCATCTCGTGCGCCTCCTCCGCCAGGGTCAGCGTCTTCTGCAGGTCGATCACGTAGATGCCGCCGCGCTCCGTGAAGATGAAGCGGCGCATCTTGGGGTTCCAGCGGCGCGTCTGGTGGCCGAAGTGGACTCCGGCTTCCAGCAGCTCGCGCATGGTGGCTGCGGCCATCGGTAAGGCTCCTTGCGGTGGGTTACGGGGACGTGCGCCCGCCGGCGCCGCCCGGGACCGACTGCGTCGGCACCACCCGGTGCGGCCCTCCCCGGCGGGGGAGTGGGTCAACGAGTGCGGATGCTACCAGCGCTCAGGGGGCCGGGCGCTGCTCGGCGCGCAGCGCCGCGACCAGCGCCTCGAGGTCCCCGGGCAGGGGCGCCGTGACGTCGATCCGCTCGCCCGTGACCGGGTGGTCGAACGCGATCCGCCGCGCGTGCAGCGCCTGCCGGCCGAGGCCGCGGTCGTCGGCCGAGGAGGCGCCGTAGACGGGGTCCCCGAGCACGGGGTGCCCGATCGCGGCGAGGTGCACGCGGATCTGGTGCGTGCGGCCCGTCTCGAGGCGCACCGCGAGCAGCGAGTGCTCGGGCAGCGCCTCCTCCAGCGCGAAGTGCGTCACCGCGGGCCGCGCGCCCACGCCGTCGATGGCGCGCCGCGTGCGGTTGGCCGGGTCGCGGCCGATCGGCGCCTCGATCCGCCCCGCCCGGCTCGGCGGGCGTCCCTGCACGAGCGCGACGTACTCGCGCTCGATGCCGCGCTTGCGCATCAGCCGCCCCAGGCGCGCGAGGGTGGCCGCATCGCGCGCGACCACGAGCACCCCGGAGGTGTCCCGGTCGAGGCGGTGGACGATGCCGGGCCGGTCCGCCTCGCCCCCGCCCGCGCGGCCCTGCGCCGCCAGGTGCGAGGCGAGCGACGCCCCGGGGGCGCCCGGGGCCGCGTGCGTGGTCAGCCCGGCGGGCTTGTCCACCACGACGAGGTGGTCGTCCTCGAACAGGACCCGCGGCGCGAGCGCGGGCGCGGCCTCCGCCGGCGCGACGGGCGCGGCCGCGGCCGGCTCGATCCGCACCGCCATCCCGCGCTGGACGCGCAGGCTGCGCGCCCGCGGCGTCCCGTCGACGGTGACCAGCCCCGCATCGACGAGGCGCTGGGCCTCGGCGCGCGAGATGCCCGGCACGTGCTCGTGCACGAGCCGGTCGAGCCGCGTCCCGGCCTGCTCGGCGGCGACGACGAGCTCGATCACGTCGCCGCCTGTCGCTCCCCGCGCAGGAGGACGATCAGGAGCAGCACCACCCCGACCGTGATCGCCGTGTCGGCGAGGTTGAAGACGGGGAAGCGGTCGAGGTGCAGGAAGTCCGTCACGTAGCCCTGCGTGAGCCGGTCGAAGAGGTTCGAGAGGGCGCCGCCGGCCAGCAGCCCGAGCGCGACCGGCAGGAGCGGGTGGCGCCCGCCGGAGCGCGCGAAGTACACGAAGATCCAGCCGATCGCGATCACGGACAGGGCGATCACGATCACCTGCCGGTCCTGGAACTGGCCGAAGGCGATGCCGGTGTTGCGGGTGTTCGTGAACTGGAAGAACGGCAGCACCTCGAACGGGTCGTCCGGGGTGAACGAGCGCCGGGCGATCAGCTTCGTGACCTGGTCGGCCGCGATCGTGACGGCGGCGACGGCCAGCAGGCCGACCCACTGCAGCGCGTCGGCCGGCGTGCGGGCCGGGCGGCCCGGGATCGCGTCGGGCTGCGAGACGGGCGGCAGCTCGGGCACGGCCCTAGCGCTCCCGCTTGCGCTGGCACTCCACGCAGCGAGCCGACGCGGGCAGCGCGGCGAGCCGCTTCGGCGGGATCTCGCCGCCGCAGTCGACGCAGCGGCCGTAGGTGCCGGCGTCGATGCGCCCGAGCGCCTCCTCGACCTCGCCGAGCGCGGACTCGAGGTCCTCGGCCACCGTCTCGTCGAAGTCGTGGTCGTACGTGGCCACGGCGTCGTCGGGGCCCTGGTCGAGCCGGTCCGCCGAGTCGCGCGGCTCGGCCTCGCCGTCGCCGCGCAGGTGGGCGAGATCGCGCTGCAGGCGGTCGCGCTCGTGCTCGAGCGCCGTACGGGCCGCGGCCGGGTCCATGCCCGAACCATACCGCCGCCCCGCGGGCGGGGTCCCCGCTCCCCGCGCCTAGTGCAGGGTGATCGCGTCCGAGAGCGGCTCGCGCTCCTCGGTGCGGTCGTCGTCCGCCCGGACCTCGTCGAGGACCGCCTCGGCGGTGGCGAGGAACGCCCGGTAGCGGGCCTCGATCTCGCGGCCGCGCTGCTCGAGGTCCTGCATGTCGCGCCAGACGGCGGCGCGCTGGTGGTGCGCCTCGCCGAGGATCTCGCGCGCCTGGTGCTCGGCCTCGCGCACGATCCGCTGGGCGTCCTGGCGCGCGGCCTCCTTCTGGTCGGCGGCGTGCTTCTCGGCGGAGACGAGCGTGCGCCGGAGGAGCTCCTCCATGTCGCGGTGGCGCTGCACCTCGGCCTCGAGGGCGTCGATCCGCTCGCGCAGGTCGACGCGCTCCTGCCAGAGCTCCTGGTGGGCGTCGGCGAGCCGCTCGAGCAGCTCGTCGACCTCGCCGCGGCGGTAGCCGAGGAGCGATCGCCCGAGGGCGGCGTTGCGGATCTCTGCGGGCACGACGGCCATCGGCCGGGGCCTTCGGCGCCCGCACGCCGTCTCCTGCCTAGCCCGCGATGATGCGCTGCAGGATCCCCGACAGGATCCAGAGCCCGAACAGCGCCACCATCGCCGACAGGTCGATCGGACCGAGCGGCGGTATGAAGCGCCGCAGCCACATCAAAAGCGGCGCGACGGTGTCGTCGAGGAAGCGGCGCACCGCCATCACCGGCGCGGAGTAGCCGAGCGGGATGAACGACTGCAGGGCGTAGGCCACGATCATGATCGTGTAGACGATCGTGAGGCTGCTCACGAACGTCGCGGCCAGGGCGCGGTCGAGCTCGATCACGCCGCGCCCTCCCTGAGCTCGCGCCCGCGGTCGCGGGCGGCGACGGCGGCGGCCGCGACGGCCGCGCCGAGCCCGTGCGCCTCGAGCTGGGCGAGGCCCGCGGCGGTCGTGCCGCCGGGCGAGGTCACGCGCTCGCGCAGCTCGGCGGCCGTCTCCCCCGTCTCGGCCAGGTAGCGCCCGGTGCCCGCGAACGTGTCGACGGCCAGCCGGCGCGCCGCCTCCGCCTCGAAGCCGAGCGCGAGCGCGGCCGCCTCGAACTGCTCGACCACGTAGGCGTAGAGGCCCGGGCCCGAGCCCGAGATCGCGGTCGCGGCGTCGAACATCGACTCGTCCATCGGCACGGCGCTGCCGACACGCTCGAGCCAGGGCGCGAGCCGCTCGACCGCGGCCGCATCGCCGCAGACGGCCGACACCCCGCCGCGCACCGCGACGGGGATGTTGGGCATGAAGCGGGCGAGCGGCGCGTCCGTGCCGAGCGCGGCGCGGATCTGGGCCAGCTCGACGCCGGCGGCGGCGCTGGCCACGCAGGCCCCGTCGCGCAGGGCGGCGCCCACCGCCGCCGCGGCGTCCGCGATGTCCTGCGGCTTGACCAGCAGGATCACGAGGTCGGAGGCCGCGGCCACCGCCGCGGGGTCCGGGGCCGTGGCGATGCCGAAGCGCCCGGCGAGCGCCTCGGCCACGCCGTCGACCCGGTCGGTCGCGACGATCCGCTGGGCGCAGGCCGGATCGGCGGCGACCCATCCCTGGACCAGCGCCGAGGCCAGGCGGCCGGCGCCGATCAGCCCGAGGGTGCCCGTCGACATGCGGTCAGTGTACGGTAGGAGCATGGCCGAGACGCACTCCGGCGGCTGCCTCTGCGGGTCGGTGCGCTACCGCGTCGCGGGCCCGCTGCGCGACGTCATCACCTGCCACTGCGGCGAGTGCCGGCGCATGCACGGCGGCGCCGCCCCGTACACGGCCTGCCCCGCCGACCGCCTCGAGCTGGTCGCCGACGACGGGCTGGCCTGGGTGGCGAGCCCCGCCTCCACGACGTCGGCCGAGCGCGCCTTCTGCCGCCACTGCGGCTCCAGCCTGTTCTGGCGGGCGCCGGGACGCGACACCGTCTCGATCGCCGCGGGCACGGTCGACGAGCCGTCCGGGCTCGCCGCGAGCGGGCACATCTGGTGGGACGCGCGCGCCGACTGGGAGGTCCCCGACGGGCTCCCGACCCGCCCGGCGGGCGGCTAGCCCGCGATCATCAGCGGCTTGGACTTCGCCGACGGCGTCTCGACGACCGCCGTCTCGGTCCAGGCGTTGCGGCCGCTGATCACGACCCGCACGATCTCGCCGGCCAGGTTCGCGCGCACCTTCAGCCGCTTCGCGTCGCCGCCCTCGATCGACGTCCAGCCGTCGTCGGCGAGCCGCTCCCACTGGTAGCCGTAGCTCGCCGCGTAGGGCCAGGACCCGGTGGCGGCGGTCAGGGTCGCCCCGACCTCCGCGCGACCGGTGATCCGCGCGGCGCGCTTGAGCGGCGCGCGCAGGCCCTCGATGCCCGGGACCGCGACGGGGGCGACCTGCGGCCCGCCGGCCGCGACTCCGAGCTGCCCCAGCGCGTTGCCGCCCCAGCAGCGCAGGCGCCCCTGCGTGGTGGCGGCGCAGGTGTGGTCGGCGCCGGCGGCGACGAGGGTCGCCTTCACGCCGGGGACGCGCACGGG
>CAIQOY010000224.1 GCA_903873565.1 uncultured Actinomycetes bacterium | reverse complement strand
GCCCGCAGCCGGCCGCCGCCGACGACCTGCGCGCCCTCGGGCGGCTGCTCTACCTGCTCCTGACGGGCCGCGAGCCCGCCGCGCAGCCCGCCGCCCCGGCCGCGCTCGCCGCGGAGATCCCGCCCGCCCTCAACGGCCTCACCCTGGCGCTCCTGTCCGAGGACCCGGAGCGCCCGCCGCCGCCCGCCCAGCTCGTGGCCGAGCGCCTGCGCGCGATGGCCGGCGTGCCGCTGCCCGCCGCGCTCGTCCCGCCGGAGCCCGCGCGCCCGCCGCAGCCCGTCGCGCCCAAGCGCGGCCTCTCGGACGCGGCGCTCGCGGCGATCGTGGGCGGCATCGCGCTGCTGGCCATCGCCCTCGCCCTGGCCACGACCGAGACCGACCTCCTGGGCGGCGAGGAGACGACGACGGACGGGGACGCGATCCCCACCTTCACGCTGCCCGAGGCGGACACGCTGACCCTGACCGTGACGGGCGACGAGCTGCCGCTGCCCGACGTCCTCACCGACACCGCGCCGATCGACACCACCGCGACCTCGACGACCGAGACGTTCGAGATCTTCACGGACACGGCGCCGGTCGACACCACGCAGGATCCGACGGCCACCGTGCAGGACACGGGCGCCGCCACGGACATCGTGACGCTGACCGGCTGACCCGGCCCGGCGGGCCGCGCTCCTCGCCTACCCTTCCGCCGTGTTCCCGGAGTCCCGCCCCCGCCGCCTGCGCCGCACGCCCGCGCTGCGCGCGCTCGTGCGCGAGACGCACCTCGACCCGGCGCAGCTGATCCTGCCCCTGTTCGTGCTGCCGGGGGAGGGCCGGCGCGAGCCCGTCGCGTCGCTGCCGGGCGTCGACCGGCTGTCCGCCGACCTCGCCGCGGAGGCCGCCGCCGAGGCCGCGGCCCACGGCGTCGGCGGCGTGCTCCTGTTCGGGCTGCCGGACGCCAAGGACGCCGAGGCGACCTCCAGCTGGGACCCCGACGGCCCGGTGCCGAGCGCCGTGCGCGCGATCCGGGCCGCCGCCGGCGGCCTCGTGATCGCCACCGACGTCTGCCTCTGCCAGTACACCGACCACGGCCACTGCGGCCTGGTCGGCGACGACGGGACGATCCTCAACGACGCCAGCCTGCCGATCCTCGCCAAGGCGGCCGTCGCCCACGCCCGCGCCGGGGCGGATCTGGTCGCGCCGAGCGACATGTTCGACGGGCGCGTCGCCGTGATCCGCGACGCCCTCGACGAGGAGGGCTTCGCCGAGACCGTGGGCATCCTCTCGTACTCGTCGAAGTACGCCTCCGCCTTCTACGGCCCGTTCCGCGACGCCGCGCACTCGGCGCCGTCGGCGGGCGACCGCCGCTCCCACCAGCTCGACCCCCCGAACCGGGCGGAGGCCGTCCGCGAGGGGCTGATCGACGAAGAGGAGGGCGCCGACCTGCTGATGGTCAAGCCGGCCCTCGCCTACCTCGACGTGATCCGCGACCTCACCGACGCCACCGACCTGCCCGTCCTCGCCTACCAGGTGTCGGGCGAGTACGCGATGCTGCACCACGCCGCCGATCGCGGGGCGTTCGCGTTCCGCGACGCCTACCTCGAGTCGCTGGTCGCGATCCGCCGGGCCGGGGCGCGGGCCACGATCACCTACGGCGCCGTGGACGCCGCCAAGTGGCTCGCGTAGGCCTCGACCCCGTCGACGCCATCGTCGACCACGCCGCGGCCGCCTCGGACGTCTGGGCGCGCTCCGCGCTGCCGGCCGACGAGCGCGAGCCGGCCCACGCCTTCGGCCGGATCGCCGGCGGCGACCTCGCCGAGGGCGTCGAGACGATCTACGAGGGCTTCCTCGTGCACCACGCGCCGCGCGGCCGCGGCTTCGCGGCGCCCGACCGCGAGCAGGCGCTCCTGCTCGGCGACTACCTCTACGCGACGGGCCTCGTGCAGGTCACGCGCGCGGGCGACGTCGAGGCGATCAGCGCCCTCTCCGACCTCGTCACCCTCGCCGCCGCCCAGCGCGCGGAGGCCGAGCGCCCCGCCGACGCCGAGCTCTGGCTGGCCACGGCCCGCCACCTCGCCGGCCCCCGCGACGACCGCCTGGCCCGCGCCCTCGACGCGCTGCGCGCCGGCGACCGCGGCCCGCTCGCCGCGCTGGTCGCCGACGACGAGGCGCAGGAGCCGCTGGCCCTGCACCGCCGCCTGATGGGGGACGCGTGAACGGCCCCCGCGACCTGCGCGACTGGATCGACATGCTGCGCCGCGCGGGCGAGCTCGTCGAGGTGACGCAGGAGGTCGACCCCCACCTGGAGATCACCGAGATCGCCGACCGCGCGATGAAGGGCGGCGGCCCGGCGCTCCTGTTCACCAACGTCAAGGGCTCGCGCGTGCCCGTCCTGATCAACCAGTTCGGGACGGAGCGGCGGATGCTGATGGCGCTCGGCGCCGACTCGCTCGACGCGATCGGCGACGAGATCGCCGACCTGCTCGAGCTGCGCCCGCCCGACGGCCTGGCCGACAAGGTGAAGAAGCTCGGCCAGCTCAAGTCGGTCGCGGACGCCCGGCCCAAGGTCGTGCGCTCGGCGCCCTGCCAGGAGGTCGTCTGGCCCGAGCCGAGCCTCGACCTCCTGCCCGTCCTGACCTGCTGGCCGGACGACGGCGGCCCGTACGTGACGCTCGCCAACGTGATCACGAAGGACCCGGTCACGGGCGGCCGCAACGTCGGCATGTACCGGCTGCAGAAGCACTCGGCCACGGAGCTCGGCCTGCACTGGCAGATCCACAAGGACGCCGCGCAGGACTGGACCGAGGGGGCGGGGCGGATGGAGGTCGCGATCGCGCTCGGCACCGACCCGACGACGACCTACTGCGGCTCGATGCCGCTGCCCAAGCACGTCGACGAGTACATGGTCGCGGGCTGGCTGCGCGACGCGCCCGTCGAGGTCGTGCCCGCGAAGACGATCGACGTCGAGGTGCCCGCCAACGCGGAGATCGTGATCGAGGGCTACTGCGAGCGCGGCGAGCTGCGCCCCGAGGGCCCCTTCGGCGACCACACCGGCTACTACACGCCCGTCGACGACTTCCCCGTGATGCACATCACGGCGATCACGTCGCGGCGCGACCCGATCTACCCGACGATCGTCGTCGGCCCGCCGCCCTGCGAGGACCTCTGGCTGGCCAAGGCCACCGAGCGGATCTTCCTGCCGGCCGTGCGGATGACGCTGCCCGAGGTCGTCGACTACGACCTGCCGGCCGCCGGCACGTTCCACAACTGCGCGATCGTGTCGATCCGCAAGCGCTTCCCCGGCCACGCCCAGAAGGTGATGAACGCGATCTGGGGCACGGGCCTCTTGTCCCTCACCAAGGCCGTGATCATCGTCGACGACTGGGTCGACGTGCACGACTACACCGAGGTCGTCTGGCAGATGGGCGCCAACATCGACCCGGCCCACGACATCCTGATGTCGTACGGCCCGCTCGACCAGCTCGACCACGCCGCCCGCCTGAAGGCGATCGGCGGCAAGATCGGCTTCGACGCCACCGCCAAGTGGGAGGGCGAGGGCTACACGCGCGGCTGGCCCGAGGTCAACCGCATCCCCGACGACGTCAAGGCCGCGGTCGACGCGCGCTGGGCCGAGCTCGGGATCCCGCTGCCCGGCTTCGAGGGGCGCCACACGCCGCGGCCGCCCGCGGCGCCCGGGGGCGGCGGCGGTATGCTCGCCAGGCTTCGCCGCGGCTAGCGGGGGCACCTGAGCATGGGCATGCAGAAGACCGACGACGAGTGGCGCCAGGCGCTGACGCCGGAGCAGTACCACGTGCTGCGCGAGGCCGGCACCGAGCCGCCGTTCACCGGCGCCTACTGGGACGACCACGGCGCCGGCGTGTACCGCTGCGCGGGCTGCGGCGCCGAGCTGTTCTCGTCGGACGACAAGTTCGACTCGGGCACGGGCTGGCCCAGCTTCACGCGTCCCGTGGAGGACGAGCGGGTCGGGGCGCGCGAGGACGTGTCCCACGGCATGCGCCGGATCGAGGTCGTCTGCACGGGCTGCGGCGGCCACCTCGGGCACGTCTTCCCCGACGGCCCGCAGCCGACGGGCCTGCGCTACTGCATCAACTCCTGCTCGCTCGAGAAGGCCGCCGCGGAGGCCGAGGCGTGAGCGGGGCGCTTGTGCGGTTCGATGCGACTTTGACAGCGCGCCCGCAGCGCGACCAAGATATCCGGGTGACTGGAGGCTCGACCCGTGGGTGAGAACGGAAACGAGAAGGCCGGCGCGTCGTCCTACAGCGACGTCAACGACCCCCGCGCGGTGATCAGCCGCAGCAAGTTCCTGACCGGCGCCACCGTCGGCCTGGGCGGGCTGCTCGGCGTCGCCATCGCCGTCCCGGCGATCGGCTACGTGCTCGGGCCCTCCTTCGTCAGCGAGAAGTGGTACTGGACGAACTTCGGCCCGGCCGACAGCGACCAGTTCAAGGAGGGCGAGTACCAGCCCGTCGTGTTCGAGCGCGGCGAGCTCGGCGAGCTCGACCGCCGTGTCGCCTTCGTCCGCCGCGACGGCGCCGAGGAGTTCACGATCATCTCCAACACCTGCATGCACCTCGGCTGCCCCGTCCAGTTCAAGGCCACGAACTTCGCGTGCCCCTGCCACGGCGGCCAGTACGACACGGAGGGCATCCGCACCGCGGGCCCGCCGAACCGCCCGCTCAACCGCTTCGAGTACAAGGTCGAGAACGGGAACCTCTACGTCGGCCGGCCCTTCGCCACGAAGGAGGTCGACGGCAAGGTCGTCATGACCGACCAGTTCAAGCTCCCCGGCTCCCCCACCACCGGCCTGCTTTCCTGGCTGTACCCGACCCCGTAGACGGCAGGAGACCCTTCACATGTCCACGCTGCTGCCTCCCCCCAGTGAGATCGCCCGGATGCCCGCCGACTGGATCGAGGAGCGCTCCGGCCTCCTCTCCGTCGGCAAGTACATGCTGTTCAGGAACGTCCCGAAGGACATCTCCTGGCTGCAGACGCTCGGCTCCGCGCTGATGACCGTGTTCATCCTGCAGGCCACCACCGGCGTCCTGCTCGCGATGTACTACCAGCCCGACCCGGCCACCGCCTGGAACACGATCGCGTTCATCACGAACGACGCGACGCTCGGCTGGATGGTCCGCGGCATGCACAAGTGGGGCTCCTCCGTGATGGTCGTGCTGCTCTTCCTGCACATGGGCCGCACGTTCCTGTTCGGGGCCTACAAGTACCCGCGCGAGATGACCTGGATCACCGGCGCGATCATCTTCATCCTCGTGATGGCGATGTCGTTCACGGGCTACCTGCTCGTGTTCGACGAGCGCGCCTACTGGGCCACCGTCGTCGGCGTGAACATCAACGGCACCGCGCCGATCCTCGGCCCGGCGCTGTCGTACATCCTGATGGTCGGCCCGGAGATCTCGACCCACACGCTGTCGCGCTTCTACGCGCTGCACATGCTGGTCCTGCCCGGCGCCATCGGCGGCCTGATCGCGCTGCACCTGTGGCTCGTCATCCGCCTCGGCGTGACGTCGCCGCCCTGGTCCCGCATGAAGGTCACGGAGGGCGACGTCTGATGCCCCGCCTCACCGCACGCGAGCGCCGCGACCGCTACCAGCGCGAGTACGCGTTCCAGAAGCGCCACGGCAAGTCGTTCTTCCCGCACGCCGTCTTCCACGACACGATCGTCAGCCTGATCGTCGTCGGGATCATCATGGGCATGTCGGTGCTCTGGTGGGCCCAGTTCGAGCCCGTCCCGATGGAGCCCGGCGTCGAGCGCGCCGGCGGCATCCTCGGCCCGGCCTACGAGGGCCGCGCCGATCCGGGCGTCGAGGCCTACGACCCGAAGCCCGAGTGGTACTTCTTCTTCCTCTTCGAGCTCCTGCGCATCTTCAAGACGCCGGAGCTGCTGCTCGTCGGCTCGGTGATCATCCCGACGATCTGGATGGTGCTGCTGATCGGCTGGCCGTTCATCGACCGCAACCCGGATCGGCGGCTGTCCCGGCGCCCGATCGCGCTCGCGGTCGGCGTCTGCGTGCCGATCGTGCTGCTGACCCTGACGTTCTACGGCTCCAAGGCGCCCGGCGCCGGCGGCGCCGCCTCCGACGCGCCCGGCGCGGCCGCCTTCGCGGGCGGCGCGTGCTCGACCTGCCACACGTTCGCGGACGCGGGCACGGCCGGCAACGTGGGCCCGAACCTGACGGAGGGCGCGGTCAACTACGAGACCGCGTACGACCTGATCGCCAACGGCAAGGGCGGCATGCCCGCCTTCAGCGGCACGTACTCGGAGGACGAGATGAAGTGCCTCGCGGGGTACGTGGCCACGCACTCCGGCGCGCCCGCCGGCGAGGAGGGCCCGGAGGCCGCCACGGCCGCCGAGGTCTACCCCGCGGCGTGCGAGACGGCCGGCGGGCTGTTCGCGGGCGGCGGCGCGGCCGCGGCCGGCGACTAGCCGACCCGCACGCAGAGCGGAAGGCCGGGGGCCGGGCGGAGACGCCCGGCCCTCAGCGTCTCGCGGGGCGGTCCGCGGGGCGGGTCGCCGCGAAGGGCTTGGTGAGGGCCCGTTCCCGGTGCTGGCGTATCCTGCCCGGGCACGCTCCCCCCGACGCATGCGCATCTTCCTCGGCATCACCGGCGCCTCCGGCGCCCCCTACGCGGCCCGCGTCCTCGACGGCCTGCGCGCGGCCGGCGCGGAGGTCGGCGTCTGCGCGTCCAAGGCGGCCGGCGAGGTGATCGCCTGGGAGGTCTACCGCGACCGCGCCCTGCCCGGGGACGAGGCCGCCGCGCGGCTCGTGCGCGAGCACGGCGGCGACGGCGCCACGCTCTACGCGGAGGAGGACTGGTTCTCCCCGTACGCCTCCGGCTCGGCCAAGGTCGACGCCTACGTGGTCTGCCCGTGCTCGATGGCGACCTGCGGCACGATCGCCTCGTCGAGCCAGGCCAACCTGATCCACCGCGCGGCCGGCGTGGCCCTCAAGGAGGGCCGCCGGCTCGTGATCGTGCCGCGCGAGTCGCCGCTGTCGCTCCTGCACCTGCGCACCCTCACGACGCTGGCCGAGGCCGGGGCCGTGATCGCGCCGGCGATGCCGGCCTTCTACACGCAGCCGGACGCGCTGCAGGACCAGATCGACTTCGTCGCGGGCCGCGTGCTGGACCTCTGCGGGGTCGACCACGACCTCGTGCGGCGCTGGGGGGACGAGGCGTGAGCGACCCGTCCGCGAACCTGCCCGTCCGCTACGGCGCCGACGAGGGCACCCTGCCGCCCGAGCGGGTGCAGGAGATGTTCGACCGGATCGCGCGCCCCTACGACGCGATGAACCGCGTGATGACCGCGGGGCTCGACCGCCGCTGGCGCAAGCTGGCCGCGGACGCCACCGGCGTCGGCGCGGGGGCCAGCGTCCTCGACTGCTGCTGCGGCACCGCCGACCTGACCCTCGAGCTCGCGCGCCGCGTCGGCCCGGGCGGCGAGGTGATCGGCCTCGACTTCGCCGAGCGGATGCTCGAGCGCGGCCGCGCCAAGATCGCCCGCAAGGGCACCGAGCAGGCGACGCTGCTCAACGGCGATGCGCTGTCTCTGCCCTTCCCCGACGACCGCTTCGCGGCCGCCACCGTCGCCTTCGGGATCCGCAACGTGGCCGACCTCGACCGCGGCATCGCCGAGCTCGTGCGCGTCGTGCGGCCCGGCGGCAAGGTCGTGTGCCTGGAGATCACGACGCCGGAGCGCGGCGTCGCCGCGCGCTTCCACCGGCTCTGGTTCGACCGCATGGTGCCGGCCGCGGGCCGCGCGATCGACAGCGGCTCGTCCGCCTACACCTACCTGCCGGCCTCGGTGCGCCGCTTCCCCGGCCCCTCCGCGCTCGCCGAGCGGCTGTACCAGGGCGGCCTCGAGGACGTCCGCTACCGCCTGCTCGGCGGCGGCATCGTCGCCCTGCACGTCGGCACCGTCCCGCGGGAGGCCGCGTGAGCACCATCGGCTACGCCGACCTGCTCGCGCTCGGCCCCGTGCGCGGCTACCTCGCGCGCGTCGAGGAGCGGCTGGCCGACGACGTCGCCTGGGTCGGCGGCTCCACCGCGGCCACGGCCGGCGAGACGCTCGCCGCCGGCGGCAAGCGGCTGCGCCCGCTGCTCGTGCTCCTGTCCGCCCCCGCCGGCCGCCAGGGCGACGAGGACCTCGTGCGCGCCGGCAGCGCCGTCGAGCTGGTGCACATGGCGACGCTCGTGCACGACGACGTCCTCGACCACGCGGCCCTGCGCCGCGGCCGCCCCACGGTGTGGGCGCTGCACGGCGACCGCGTGGCCGGCGCGACCGGCGACATGCTGTTCGCGCGCGCCTTCGGGGTGCTGGCCGAGACCGGCGACATCGCCTGCCTGACCCTGCTCGCGCAGGCCGCGCTCGGCCTGTCCGAGGGCGAGGCGCTGCAGATGCTGCAGACGCGCGAGCCCGGGACGACGCCCGAGCGGTACTACGAGCGCTGCACCCTCAAGACCGGGCGGCTGTTCGCGGCGGCCTGCGCGCTGGGCGGCCGCCTCGGCGGCCTCGAGCCCGCCGACGTCGAGGCGCTCGCCGAGTACGGCCGGCTGCTCGGCCTCGCCTTCCAGGTCGCCGACGACATCCTCGACTGCGAGGGCACGGCGGACGCGACCGGCAAGGCCGTCGGCACGGATCTGATCGGCGGCACGGCGACCCTGCCCCTCCTGATGGCGGCGACGCGCGAGGCGCGCATCGCCGACGCCCTGCGCCGCCAGCCCGCGCCCGACGACGTGCCGGGGCTCCTGGCGCTGGTCGCGGAGACGGGTGCGCTCGACGACGCGCGCGACGCCGCGCGCGAGCTGGTGCGGGCGGCGGAGGAGTCGCTCGACCGCGTCGCCGGCGACCTCGACACGGCGCCCCTGCGGATGGTGGTCCGCGGGGTGGTGGACCGCGATACCTAGGACGGAAGGCGATATGGCCACGATCAGCGCGAAGAGCACCGAGCTCAGGGAGATCCGCGAGAAGGTGGAGGCCGGCGAGCGCCTCGACCTCGACGACGGCATCGCGCTGCTCGAGTCGCACGACGTGCTGGAGCTCGGGGCCCTCGCGGACCTCGCGCGCCGCCGCCGCGGCGGCACCGACGAGGTCTACTTCGTCAACAACCTCTACCTCAACCACACGACGATCTGCCGGGTCAAGTGCAAGTTCTGCGCGTTCGCGCGCACCTCGAAGCAGGCGGACGCCGTGATCTGGGACATCGACGAGCTCGTCGCGCACGCCCAGGAGGTCCAGGCCCACCAGGACTTCACCGAGATCCACATGGTCGGCGGCGAGAACCCGCACCTCGACTTCCAGTACTACATCGACGTCACGCGGGCCCTCAAGGAGGGCCTGCCCGGCGTGCAGCTGAAGCTGTTCACCGCGTCGGAGATCCACCACATGACGAAGCTGTCGGGCCTCGACCACGGCGAGGTCCTCGACCACCTGATCGAGGCGGGCCTCGACACGCTGCCCGGCGGCGGCGCCGAGGTGTTCGCGCCGCGCGTGCGCAAGATCATCGCGCCCGGCAAGGAGCCCGGCGAGTACTGGCTGCGCACGCACCGGCTCGCGCACGAGCGCGGCCTCAAGACGCACTGCACGATGCTCTACAACCACGTCGAGACGTACGAGGAGCGGATCGAGCACCTGCTCGCCCTGCGCGAGCTGCAGGACGACACGGGCGGCTTCATGGCCTTCATCCCGCTGCCCTTCCACCCGGAGAACACCGTCTTCGAGCGGCGCGGCTGGAAGTTCTCGACGGGCCAGGACGACCTCAAGATGATCGCCGTCTCGCGGCTGATGCTCGACAACATCGAGCACGTCAAGGCCTACTGGATCATGATCTCGACCCCGCTCGCCCAGGTCGCGCTGTCCTTCGGCGCCAACGACATCCAGGGCACCGTGGTCGAGGAGCAGATCGCGCATGCGGCCGGCGCCGTGACCCCGACCGAGGAGAAGGTCGAGGCCCTCGTGCGCGTGATCCGCGAGGCCGGCAAGATCCCGGTCCAGCGCGACACCTTCTACAACGAGCTGAGGCGGTGGGACCCGTGACCCCGCTGCGCATCGGCCGCGTCGACTACATCAACACGTTCCCGCTGGCCTGGTCGCTCGAGCGCCGGCTCGGCCCCGACGCGCTCGAGGAGACCCTCGGCGTGCCCACGGCGCTCAACCGCCTGCTCGCCGAGGGCGCGCTCGACGTGGCCAACGTGTCGTCGATCGCCTACGCGGCGCACGCCGACGAGCTCGTGCTGCTCCCGAGCGTGTGCATCTCCTCCGACGGCGCCGTCGACTCCGTGCAGCTCGTCACCGACGTGCCCCTGCCCGCCGTCGGCTCCGTCAGCGTGACCGCGCAGAGCGCGGCCTCGGTCGCGCTCGTGCGGATCCTGCTGCCCGGGGCCGAGATCCGCCCCGAGGGCGAGCCCGCCGACGCGCGCCTGATGATCGGCGACGAGGCGCTCGAGAGCGCGATGACCGACGCAACCCCGCACCACGACCTCGGCATCCTCTGGCGCGAGCGCACCGGGCTGCCGATGGTGTTCGCGGTCTGGGCGGCGCGCCGCGACGCCGACCCCGCCGCCCTCGCCGCCCTCGACCGCGCGCTCGCCGACGCCGTCGCCGACGCCTCCGAGCACGCCGCGCTGGTCGCCGAGGCCGCCGCCGAGCGCTACGGCTTCCCGGCCGGGTTCCTCGCGCGCTACTTCGAGAAGCTGCGCTACCGCTTCGGCCCGCGCGAGCAGGAGGGGCTGGCCCGCTACTTCGCGCTGGCCGCCGAGGCCGGGATCGTCGACGCCGCGCCCGCGCTGGCCTTCGCCGGCGGCGCGGAGCGGGAGGCGCGCGCCTGATGGCCGTCGCCGAAGGCACCCGCACCGTCCAGGAGATTCTGGACCGCGTCCTCGACGGCGAGCGGCTCGCCGACGCCGACGCGCTGACCCTGATGCGCTCGAAGGACCTCGTCGCGATCGGCGCCGCCGCCAACGAGATCCGCAACCGCAAGGCCGATCCGGGCGTCGTCACGTTCATCGTCGACCGCAACATCAACTACTCGAACATCTGCGTGACCGACTGCAACTTCTGCGCGTTCTACCGCCAGCCGGGCGACACGCGCGAGGGCTACACGCTGCCCAAGCCGGTCATCTTCGCGAAGATCCGCGAGACGATCGAGATCGGCGGCACCGGCGCCCTGATGCAGGGCGGCCACAACCCCGACCTCGGGATCGAGTGGTACGAGGACCTCTTCTCGTCGGTCAAGGAGCGCTACCCGACGTTCCACCTGCACGCGCTCTCGCCGCCCGAGATCATGCACATCTCGCGGCGCTCGAAGCTGCCGATCGCCACGACCCTGTCGCGGCTGCGCGACGCGGGCCTCGACACGCTGCCGGGCGGCGGCGGCGAGATCCTCGTCGACCGCGTGCGGAAGATCCTCGCCCCGAAGAAGACCAAGTCGGACGAGTGGCTCGAGGTCATGCGCCAGGCGCACCGCCAGGGCATGTCGACGTCGGCGACGATGATGTACGGGCACGTCGAGACGCTCGCGGAGCGGATCGAGCACATGCGGCGCCTGCGCGACCTGCAGGACGAGGTGCCGGGCTTCCGCGCCTTCATCTCGTGGACCTTCCAGCCGGACAACACCCGGCTCGGGCAGGAGGTCGAGGAGACGCCGACCTCGTACGAGTACCTGCTCGTGCAGGCGATCTCGCGCCTCTACTTCGACAACATCCCGCACATCCAGTCGTCCTGGGTGACCCAGGGCATGAAGATCGGGCAGATCGCGCTGCACTTCGGCGCCGACGACCTCGGCTCCGTGATGCTCGAGGAGAACGTCGTCTCGAGCGCCGGCACGACGTACCGGGCCTCCAAGGAGGACTTCTGCCGGATCATCCGCAACGCCGGCTACCGGCCGGTGCAGCGCGACACGTACTACCGCGTCGTCGACGACGCGCTGTAGGTCGGCAGCCCGCCGTCCCTGCGCAGCAGGCGCAGGCGGTGGATGATCGCCGCCAGCAGGACCACGATCCCCGCCAGCGCGAGGATCGGCTGCAGCGGCGCGAACCACTGGAGCGCGCCGCTGGCCCCGATCGCCAGCACCACGAGGTGGTTGCAGGTCGGGCAGCCGACGGCGAAGTAGGCCAGGGCCCCGCCGACGACCCCGGCGCGGGTCGCGGGCCGGCAGGTCGTCGGCTTGGGCAGCGCGACGAGGATCGCGACGAGCACGGCGGAGGCGATCGCCACCGGCCAGTTCCACCACTCGGCGGGGGTCATGCGCTGGAAGAGCGGCGTCGGGATCAGGTCCGTGGGCACCGCGACGACGAGCAGGGTGAAGAGGCCGACGCCGATCCCGAGGAGGATCCGCTGCGCCTGGCTACCCACCGGGGCGCTCCTCGATCCTGAGGTACGGGGCCTCCCGGTTGAGCGACAGCGCGACCTCGCCGGCGGCGAGCCGGATCAGGTCGTCGCCGAGCAGCTCGCGACGCCAGCCCTGGCCGAGCGGCAGGTCCTCGACGCCCTCGCCGACGACGACGGCCTCGAGGAAGCGGTCGAGGTCGGCGCGCGTGGCGACCAGCTCGGGCGCGAGGTCCTGGTCGAGGCAGCGGATGCGGGCCATCGGGACGGCGAGCGTCGCGACGGCCTCGACGCGGCGCGCGACGCGCTGCGGCACGGACGGCTCCGCCGGCGGCGGGGTGCGCCCGAGGCCGGCCTCGACGGCGGCCAGGAGGTCGTCGGCCTCGCGGCCGGCGAAGCCCTTGCCGACGCCGCGGATGCGGCGCAGGTCGTCGGCCGTGCGGGGCGCGGCGCGGGCGATCTCGACGAGGGTGGGGTCCTTCATGACCCACGCGGTCGGCTGGTCGCGGCGGCGGGCGGTGCGCTCGCGCCAGGCGGCGACGTCGACGAGGACGGCCTGCGCGGTGGGCGAGAGCCGGCCGCGGCGCTGCACCTTGCGCCACGAGCGCTCGGGGTCCGCGCCGGCCGCCTCCGGGCTGCAGAAGCGGCGCTCGATCTCGGCCTGGGCCCACTCGCCGCGGCCCCGCTCGGCGAGGCGCCGGCGCAGCTCGGCCACGAGGGCGGCGAGGTGGCGGACGTCGTCGGCCGCGTACAGGCACTGCGTGTCGGTGAGGGGGCGCCGGCTCCAGTCGGAGAAGGTCTCGTCGTGGCTGAGGCGCACCTTGAGGACCTGGTCGAGCAGGCGGTCGAGGCCCGCGCCGGCCGTCAGGCCGACGAAGCCCGCGGCGATCTGCGTGTCGAAGACGTTCGCGGGGACGGCGCCGAAGTGCAGGCCGAAGGCGATCAGGTCGGCGGAGGGGGCGTGCATCAGCTTCTCGACGGCCGGGTCGCGCACGAGGTCCGCGATCGGCTCGAGCGGCGCCCCGGCGAGCGGGTCGACCAGCCAGATCTCGTCGCCGACCGCGATCTGGGCGAGGCACAGCTGCGGCGCGTAGGTCTTCTCCCAGAGGAACTCGGTGTCGAGCGCGCAGGTGCCCGCCGCCCGGACCGCCGCCACCAGCGCGTCCACGCCGGCGGGGTCCGAGACCAGGGCGGGCGGCGGCGTCACCCGCGCAGGGTAGCGCCACGTCGGGAGCCGGGCGGTACCCTGTGGCCCATGGGCGTGCCCCTGATGGACCTGAGCGGCCAGTGGCGGCCCCTGCACGCGCGCATCCAGGCCGCCGTCGCCGAGGTGATCGAGAGCGGCGTGTTCATCCTCGGCCCGAACGTGCGGGCGCTCGAGGAGGAGACGGCCGCCGATCTCGGCGTCGCCCACGCGGTCGGCGTCGCCAACGGCACCGACGCCCTGATCCTCGCGCTGCGCGTCCACGGCGTCGGCGCGGGCGACGAGGTGATCTGCCCGGCGTACACCTTCTACGCGACGCCCGAGTCGATCGCCGCCGTCGGCGCGACGCCGGTCTTCGCCGACATCGACCCGGCTACGTACCAGCTCGACCCCGACGCCGTGGCCGCCTGCGTGACCCCGCGGACGCGCGCGATCATGGCCGTGCACCTGTTCGGGCACCCGGCCCCGATGGCCGCGCTGCGCGTGATCGCCGACGCGCACGGCCTGCTCCTGATCGAGGACGCGGCCCAGGCCTACGGCGCGAGCCTCGACGGGGTGCGCTGCGGCGCGATCGGCGACATCGCCACCTTCTCGTTCTTCCCGACGAAGAACCTCGGCGGCTTCGGGGACGGCGGGCTCGTCACCACCCCCGACGGCGACGTCGCCGAGCGGATCCGCGAGCTGCGCTTCCACGGCTCGAAGGACAAGCGCACCTTCACGCAGGTGGGCATGAACTCGCGCCTCGACGAGCTGCAGGCCGCGATCCTGCGGGTGCTCCTGCCGGAGCTCCCCGGCTGGAACGAGGCCCGCCGCGCCGTCGCCGCCCGCTACCTCGAGCTCGGGATCGACCGCTTCGTCGAGCCGCCGGCGACCGCCCCGGGCGCGGAGCCCATCTACCACCTCTACATGGCGCGCTGCCGCGACCGCGACGCCGTGCAGGCCGCCCTCAAGGCGGCCGAGGTCGGCGCCGTCGTCTACTACGACACGCCGCACCACCTCCAGCCCGTCTTCGCGGACCTCGGCTACGCGCCGGGCAGCCTCCCCGAGACGGAGCGCGCCGCCCGCGAGTGCATCGCCCTGCCGATGTACCCGACGCTGGCCGCCGACCAGCAGGCCGCCGTCGTCGGCGCCCTCGAGGCGTCGCTCGCGCCGATCGCCTAGGGCGATGCGCGTCTGGGTCGACCTCACCAACGCGCCGCACGTGCCGGTGCTCGCGCCGCTCGTGCGCGTCCTCGAGGCGCGCGGGGCGGAGGTGCTCCTGACCGCGCGGCCCTACGGCCAGACCGCCGAGCTCGCGGCCCTGCACGGCCTCGCCGTCGAGGAGGTCGGGGAGCACGGCGGCCGCTCGCGGGCCGGCAAGGGCCGGGCCGCGGTCGGCCGCGTGCACGCCCTGCGCCGCTGGGCGCGCGGGCGCGGCTTCGACGCGGCGCTCGCGCACGGCTCGACCGACCAGCCGATGGTGGCGCGCACGCTCGGCTTCCCGGCGGTGACGATGTTCGACTACGAGGGGGCGCGCCTGCAGCACGGCGTCAACTGCCGCCTCGCCGCGCGCGTCCTCGTGCCCGACGCCATCCCGCTCGAGGCGGTCACCCGGCACGGGGCGGCGCCCGCGAAGGTCGTGCGCTACCCCGGCCTCAAGGAGGAGTACGCGCTGTTCGGCTTCGCGCCGGACTCGTCCGTGCGGGGATCGCTCGGGGTGCGCGACGACGCCCTTCTCGCCGTCCTGCGCCCGCCGCCCGAGCTCGCCCTCTACCACCGCGTCGGCAACCCGCTGTTCGAGGAGGTGCTGCGGCGCCTCGCCGCCGACGAGCGGGTCGACCAGGTCGTCCTGCCGCGCACGGCGGAGCAGGGGGCGGGGATCCGGGCGCTCGGCCTGCGGCTGATCGTGCCCGAGCGCGCCGTCGACGCCCGCAGCCTGGTGGCCACGGCCGACCTCGTGGTCTCGGCCGGGGGCACGATGAACCGCGAGGCGGTCGTGCTCGGCACGCCCGTCTGGACGACGTTCGCGGGGGAGATCGGCGCCGTCGACCGGGCGCTGATCGCCCAGGGGCGGCTGCGCCGGCTCGCGCGCGCCGACGAGCTCGTGATCGCCCCGCGCGGTCCCGCGGACGCGCCCGTCCTGCGGGATCCGGCGCTGCTCGTCGACCTCGCGCTGTCCGGCCTCGCCTGAGGCCTTGTGCCGCCTGCCTCATGACGGGCGGAAGCACCTATAATGATCGCTGATATGCGGCTCCCCTCCTGGCACCGGCTGGGCCACGTCGCCGCGGACGCGGCCGTCGCGGCGCTCGCCTGGTGGCTCGCGTTCGAGCTGCGCTTCGACACGGTCCCGCGCTGGGCGGAGATCCTGCGCCTCGAGACCCTGCCGTGGGTCGTCGTCCTGACGGTCCTCGTCTTCGTGGTCAACGGCCTCTACACGCGCTGGTGGCGCTACGTGTCGCTGCGCGACGTGCGCCTGCTCGGGCGCGCCACGCTGATCGCGGTCGTCGTCGTCGCGCTCTACGCGAACCTCTTCCCGCCGGTGGCCGCGACCCCGCCGCGCGGCGTCCTCGTCATCTACTTCCTGCTGCTCCTGCTCGGCACCGTCGGGGTGCGCGCCGGCGCGCGCACCATCCTCGAGGGCCGCGGGACCCTGTTCCCGCGCGGTCGCGAGGTGCTGGTGGTCGGGGCGGGCGACGCCGGCTCCGTGATCGTGCGCGAGATGCTCGGCAACGCCGCGCTGCGGATGACGCCGATCCGGCTCGTCGACGACGACCCGCGCAAGCAGGGCATGCGCCTGCACGGCGTCAAGGTCGAGGGCACCACCGGCGACCTGGCCGCGATCCTCAAGGCGTCGCCGCCGGACGAGGTCGTGATCGCGATGCCGAACGCCGACGGCGTCGTGCGCCAGCGCGTCGTCGACGCCTGCCGGCGCGCGGGCGTGCCGGTCAAGACGCTGCCCGGCCTCTACGAGCTGCTCGACGGCGACCCGAACCTGCTGCGCCGCCTGCGCGAGGTCGAGGTGGAGGACATCCTCGGCCGCCAGCCCGTCAGCCTCGACCTCGTCTCGATGGGCGGCTACCTCGCCGGCCAGTCGGTGGTGGTGACCGGGGCGGGCGGCTCGATCGGCTCGGAGCTCGTGCGCCAGATCTCGCGCCTCGCCCCGTCGCGCCTGACCCTGATCGACCACGCGGAGGACAACCTCTTCCAGATCGACCAGTGGCTGCGCGAGAACGCCGACGTCGAGTTCGTGTCGTGCGTGGCCGACGTCAAGGACGCCGACCGCATGCGCCGCATCCTCGCCGACGCCGCGCCCGACGTGCTGTTCCACGCGGCGGCCTACAAGCACGTGCCGCTGATGGAGGCCAACCCGTTCAGCGCGCTGCGCAACAACGTGCTGGCCACCCGCTCGCTCGCGGAGATCGCCGCGGCCCAGGGCGTCGAGCGGTTCGTGCTCGTCTCGACCGACAAGGCCGTGATCTCGGAGACGGCGATGGGCGCCTCGAAGGCGCTCTGCGAGTACGTCGTCGAGGCGGAGGCGCAGGAGCAGCCGGGCACGCGCTTCATCGCCGTGCGCTTCGGCAACGTGCTCGGCAGCTCCGGCTCGGTGATCCCGACGTTCCGGCGGCAGATCCTCGAGGGCGGGCCGGTGACGGTCACGGACCCCGAGATGACGCGCTTCTTCATGACGATCCCCGAGGCGGTGCAGCTGATCGTGCAGGCCGGCGGCGTCGGCCGCTCGGGCGACATCTTCGTCCTCGACATGGGCGACCCGGTCCGCATCTGGGACCTCGCGCACGACATGGTGCGCCTGATGGGCCAGGAGCCGGGCAAGGACGTCGAGATCACCGTGATCGGCCGCCGCCCCGGCGAGGTGCTGCACGAGCGGCTCTTCTCCGACGACGAGTCGGTCGAGCGCACCCACCACGAGAAGCTGATGCGGGCGCGCCGCGGCCGCATCGACGCCGCCTGGCTCGGCCGGCGCCTCGACGAGATCGAGTCCGCGCTCCTGCGCGGCGACGACGACGCGGCGCTGCGGCTCTACTTCGACGCGGCCCAGGAGCCCGTCCGCGAGGGCCACGCCCCCCAGCGGGTGGGGGACTAGGTGGACACCAAGCAGCTCGCGGCGCTCGTGGCCGTGGTCGACCGCTCGAGCTTCTCGCAGGCGGCCGAGCAGCTCGGCGTCACCCAGCCCGCCGTGTCGCTCGCCATCCGGTCGCTCGAGAAGCGCCTGGGCTGCCAGCTGATCGACCGCTCCGGGCGCGTCGTGGAGCCGACGGAGGCGGGCCAGGTCGCCTACCGCCACGCGCAGCGCATCCTCGGCGCCGAGCGCGACCTGATGCGCAGCCTCGAGGACGAGGGCGACGTGCTCGCCGGCCACCTCGTGGTCGGCGCCTCGACCGGGCCGGGCGAGCGCATCCTGCCGTCGCTTCTGGGCGCCTTCCACCGCGAGAACCCCGACGTGACGGTCTCGCTGCGCGTCGACGACACGGAGACGATCGTCGACCGCGTCCTCGACCGGCAGCTCGAGGTGGGCATCGTCGGCGCGGAGCGCGCCCACCGCTCGCTCGTGTTCGAGCCCTTCCTGCGCGACGAGGTCGTCCTCGCCGTGCCCGCGGGGCACGCGCTGGCCGGCCGGCAGCTGACGGTCGACGAGCTCGTCGCCGCCCCGCTCGTGGTGCAGCAGGAGGGGGCCGGCGTGCGCACGGTCGTGGAGCGCGAGCTGCGCGGCCTCGGCGTGCGCGCCCGCGACCTCAACGTGGTGGCCGAGCTGGGCCTCCAGGAGTCCGCCAAGTCGGCCGTCGAGGCCGGGCTCGGCCTGACCTTCCTGTCCCGCCTCGCCGTCGAGCACGAGGTCGCGGAGGGCCGGCTGGCCACCGCGTCGGTGAAGGGCCTGGAGCCGAACCGCCTCTTCTACGCGGTGCGCAGCGCGGCCCGCCCGCCCGGCCGGCTGGTCGCCACGTTCCTCGACTTCGCGCGCCAGACGCTCGGCGAGCGTGCGGCCTTCCCCGACGAGGTCCGCGAGCGCCCGGTGCGCGGCGGTCGCGTCGGCTAGGCATGCCCGGCTGCATCGCGTTCGACGCCGACGTGATCGGCCGCCGCCGCACGGGCGACGAGTCCGTCGCGACGGGGCTGCTCGAGGCGATCGCGCGCCGCGACGACGTGCCGTTCACGGTGCTGGCGTACGTGCGCGACCCCGAACGCGTCCCGGCGGCGATCACGGGCTCCGGCGTCGTGCGCCCCGTGCCGGTCGCGGTCGGGTCCAACTACCGGCGGGTCGCGGTCAGCCTCCCGGCCCGCCTGCGCGCCGACCGCCCGCTCCTCTACCACGGCAACTACGTGCTGCCGCCGGGGCTGGGCTGCCCCGGCGTCGTCACCGTCCACGACTGCTCGTACCACTACGCGCCCGAGCTGATGCCCACCGCCGACCGGCTGGCCTTCCAGCGCTTCGTGCCGTGGTCGGTGCGCCGCGCGGCGCGCGTCGTGACCGTGTCCGAGCACGCCCGCGAGGACCTGCTGCACGCCGTGGGGGGCCTCGACCCGGACCGCGTGGTCGCGATCCCCAACGGGATCGGCACGGCCTTCCACCCCGACGACGCCGCGTCCGAGCGGGTGCGGGCCCGGCACGGGCTCGAGCCGGGGTACGTCCTCTTCATCGGGGCGCTCCAGCCCCGCAAGAACCTCGGCCGCCTGCTCGAGGCCTACGCCGCCGTGCGCGCCTCCCGGGGCGACCTCCCGCCGCTCGTCCTCGTGGGCGACGCCAAGCGCGGGGGCGACGAGGTCGACGACCGCGTGCGGGCGCTCGGGCTCGCGGGCCACGTGCGGCGGATCGGCTACGTCGACGATCCGGACAGCCTGCGCGACCTCTACGTCGCCGCGGGCGTGTTCGCGTTCCCGTCCCTGTACGAGGGCTTCGGGCTGCCCGTCGCCGAGGCGATGGCCTGTGGCACGCCGGTGCTCGCGTCCGACGTCACCGCCCTGCCGGAGACGACGGGCGACGCCGCCCTGCTCGTCGACCCGCGGTCGACGTCGGCGATCGCCGAGGGCCTCGAGCGGCTGATCGGCGATGCCGAGCTGCGGGCGGCGTGCCGCGCGGCCGGCCTCGAGCGGGCGCGCGAGCTCTCCTGGGATGCGGCCGCGGAGCGCTACCTCGCCGTCTGGCGGGAGGTCGCCGATCTGGCGCCAGCGCCGCGGTCGGTGCGACCCGTGGCCCCCGGTCGGCCCGCGCGCGTCGTGGCCGCGATCACGTCGACCGGCCAGGCCGACGACGTGCCGGCCGCGATCGAGGGCCTGCGCCAGCAGGGCCTCGGTGATGACCTCACGATCGTCGTGGTCGCGAACCGCCCCGGCGACGGCACCGCGGAGCTCGTCCGCGACCAGCACCCCGACTGCGTGCTGGTGGAGCAGCCCGAGACCCGCTCCTACGCCGAGAACCAGGCCGTCGCCTTCGCGGCCGCCCCGGGCGACCACCTCGTGATCGTCAACCCCGACGCCGTGGCGCAGCCCGGCTGCCTGGCGGCGCTGCTCGCCTTCATGGATGCGCATCCCGCCTGCGGCGTGGTCGCGCCCGTCCTGCGCAACCTCGACGGCTCCTACCAGGAGGCCGCGCGCCGCTTCCCCGAGCCGGTCGGCTCCGCCATCCGCCGCACGCCGCTCCGGCGGGTCCTGCCGCCGGAGCGCCACGCCGCCGACCACTACCTCGGCGAGCCGGAGGCCGCCCGGCCCGTCGACTGGTCGCTCGGGGCGTTCCTGATGATCCGCCGCGAGGCCTGGGACGACGTCGGCGGCTTCGACGAGGCCTTCGCGCCCCTCTACGTCGAGGAGATCGAGCTGCAGTGGCGGCTGTGGCAGCGCGGCTGGGAGGTCTGGCAGGAGCCGGCCGCCGAGGTCGTGCACGCCCATCAGGCCGCCTCGGACGGGCCGTTCCTCGATCATCGCACGGTCTGGCACCTGCGCAACGTCGGCCGCTTCATCCGCCGGCACCCCACGGTCCTCGCCGGCCAGGCGCCGGCCCTCGCGCCCTCGCAGCGGCGTCAGGCGAGCGAGCGGTAGAGCTCGACGTGGCGCGCGGCGGCGCGCTCCCAGCCGGCGGCCGCGGCGCGCGTGCGGCCCCGGGCGACGAGCTCGTCGGCGCGGGCGATCGCCTCGTCGATGCCGGCCGCGATCGAGCGGGGATCGAGCGGCTCGACCAGGGCCGCGGCGTCGCCCGCCGTCTCCGGCAGGGCGCCCGTGCGGGCGCAGGCGACGGGCGCGCCCGCCGCGAAGGCCTCGAGCACCGGCAGGCCCGACCCCTCGTGCAGCGAGGGCACCGCCACGCAGGCCGCGCCGCGGTAGAGGGCGCGCAGGGTGCGGTCGTCGACCCGGCCGAGGCGGACGATCCAGTCCTCGGCGGGCACGTCGTCCGCGCCCCAGCCGTCGGCGCCGGCGAGGACGAGGCGCTCGGGGGCGCCGGCGGCGCGCCGGCGGCGCATCGCCTCCGCAAGACGCGCGAGGTTCTTGCGGGGCTCCGGCGTGCCCACGGCGAGCACGTACGGCCCCTCGACCGGCGACGGCAGGTCGTCGTCCGCCGCCCAGAAGGCGGCGACGCCGTTGCCGATCACGTGGATGCGGTCCTGCACGGACGGGGCGAACGCGGCGAGGTCCGCGGCGGTGTCCTCCGAGACCGCCACCACCGCGTCGGCGGCCGCGGCGATGCGGCCGAGCGTGCGCCGCGTGTAGGCGCGGTTCCAGCTCGACAGGGTCTCCGGATGGCGGATCACGGCCAGGTCGTGGACGGTGATCACCGTCGGGGGGGAGCCGGCGCCGAGCGGGCCGCGGGGGAGGGGCGCGTGCAGGACGTCGGCGCCGCGGGCGCGGGCCTCGCGGCGGGCGCCGCGCGGGTGCCAGAGCAGGTCCTGGCGCAGGGCGAGGGTGCGCCGCGCGGTCGAGCCGGGGGCGGGCGCCGGGCCGGTGCCGAGGCGCAGCACCTCGACGCCCGGCTGCGCGTCGAGGGCGTCGGCGAGGGCGAGGGCGGTGCGGGCCACGCCGGCCCGGCCGAGGCGCGTCGCCGAGAGGTCGAGCGCGACCCGGAGGGGGCGCTCGCCCGCGCTCATCCGCGCGTCTGCCCCGAGCCGATCACGACGTACTTCGTCGTGGTCAGGTCCTCGAGGCCGATCGGGCCGCGCACGTGCAGGCGGGCGGTCGAGTTGCCGACCTCCGCGCCCATGCCGTACTCGCCGCCGTCGGTGAAGCGGGTCGAGGCGTTCACGTACACGCAGGCGGAGTCGACCCCGTCCACGAAGCGACGGGACGCCTCGATCGAGTCGGTGACGATCGCCTCGGAGTGCCCCGTCGAGTAGCGGTCGATGTGGTCGAGGGCCGCGTCGAGGTCGTCGACCACGCGCACGGCCATGATCAGATCGAGGTACTCGGTGCCCCAGTCGTCCTCCGTGGCGGCGGCGATCTCGAAGCCGGCGGCCGCGCGGGCGCGCTCGTCGCCGCGCAGCTCGACCCCGGCGTCGCGGAGCGCGCCGAGGACGGCGGGGAGGAGGTCGAGGCGATCCTCGTGCACGAGCAGGGTCTCGGCGGCGTTGCAGACGCCGGGCCGCTGGGCCTTGGCGTTGACCGCGATCGCGACGGCCATGTCGGCGTCCGCGTCGGCGTCGAGGTAGACGTGGCAGTTACCGCCCGCGGCCGCCAGCACCGGGATGCGGCTGCGCTCGAGCAGGAAGTCCTTGAGCGCCTCGCCGCCGCGCGGCACGACGATGTCGGCGGCGCCCGCGTCCGCGACGAGCTCGCCGAGGTCCTCGCGCGACCCCTCGACGGGGATCACGGCGTCCTCGGGCAGGCCCGCGTCGGCGAGGCCGCCGCGCACCGCCGCGGCGAGGGCGGCGTTCGTGCGCCGGGCGGAGGCCGAGCCGCGCAGGAGCGCGACGTTGCCGGACTTGATGCAGAGGGCTGCGACGTCGACGGTGACGTTGGGCCGCGCCTCGTAGACGACCAGGACGCGGCCGATCGGGACGCGCACCTTGGTCAGCTCGAGGCCGTTGTGCAGGACGCGGTCCTCGACGGTGCGCCCGACCGGGTCGTCGAGGCGGGCGACGTCGCGCACCGCGGCGGCGAGCGCCGCGAGGCGGTCCGCGTCGAGCGTGAGGCGGTCGACGAGCGCCGCGGAGGTGCCCGCGGCGACGGCCTCGGCGACGTCCTCGGCGTTGGCGGCGAGGATCGCGTCCGCGTCGGCCTCGAGCCGGCGGGCGATCGCCTCGAGCGCGGCGTCGCGGTCCGCGGTGGGCGCGGCGCGCAGGACGCGCGCGGCGGCGCGGCCGCGCAGGCCGATCTCGGAGTGGGAGGCCGTGGCCATCGACCGCAGGATATCGGCTGGCCGGAGCCGGGCCGCTCAGTCGTCGACGAGGACGAGCCGGTCGCGGTGCACCGCGACCTCGGCCCCGCGGCTTCCGGCGAGGCGGCGCAGCTCGGCGTGCCCGATCTCCGCGATGCCGCGGGCCACCGTCGCGCCCGTGGGGTCGACGATCTCGACGCCGTCGCCGGCGGCGAAGCGGCCGTGGACGGCGCGGATGCCGACGGGCAGGAGCGACGCTCCGTCCTGCGCGAGTGCGCGGCGTGCACCCGCGTCGACCTCGATCCGACCGGGGGTCTGCAGGCCGTAGCGCAGCCACAGCTTGTAGGAGGACGCCGCGCGGTCCTTGGCCGGGAAGCGCGTGCCCACCGACTCGCCGGCGACCGCCGCGCGGATCGCGCCCGAGCGACCGCCGTTGGCGATCACGCAGCCCGCACCACCGGCGCGGGCCATCTCGGCGGCGACGACTTTCGAGCGCATCCCGCCTGAGCCCCAGGGCGAGCCCGAGGCGCCCGTGTCGACGCCGTCGAGGGCGGACCGGTCCGGCACCTCGCGCACGAGCGCGGCGTCGGGGTGGCGCGGGTCGCGGGTGTACAGCCCCTCCTGGTCGGTCAGGAGCACCAGCAGGCGCGCGCCGAGCAGCACGGCGACCTGCGCGGCGAGCGCGTCGTTGTCGCCGAAGGTGATCTCCTGCGTGGCGGTCGAGTCGTTCTCGTTGACGATCGGGGTGACGCCCCAGCCGAGCAGCGTCTCGAGCGTGGTGCGGGCGTTCAGGTACGACTCGCGGCGCTCGAAATCGCCCGCCGCCAGCAGCACCTGCGCGGTCGTGCGGCCGGCCCGGCCGAGCGCCCGCTGCCACGACTGCTGGAGCACGGCCTGGCCGACGGCGGCGGCCGCCTGCAGGTCGGCGACGGCGGTCGGGCGGTCGCCCCGGCCGAGGCGCCCGAGGCCCAGCGCGATCGCGCCCGACGAGACGATGCAGATCGGCGTCTCGGCCGCGAGCTCGCCGATCTCGCCGGCGATGCGGTCGAGGCGGCTGCGGCGCAGGCGGCCGCGCGCGTCGACGAGCGTGGAGCTGCCGAGCTTGATGACGACGGGGCGGCGGGGCACACGCGGATGGTACGCGGCCCGCCTGCTCGGTCAGCGCAGCGGGCGGTCCCGCCCGGCGAGCTGCCGGACGGTGTCGGCGTCGTCGCCGTGGACGATCAGCTCGAAGATCGGCTTGTCGCTCTTGAGGGTCTGGCGCGTGGTCAGCTTGCCCACGACGAGGCCCATCCGCTGGCAGAACGTGAGCAGGCGGTCGCGATCCGAGCAGAGCAGCCGCCAGACCTCCTCCTGGAGGTGGCGGTCGAAGTCGGGCGCCATGCCGACGTCGCCCGTCAGCGCGACGTCCACGGCGGCGCGGTACATGGCTGCGGGGTCGTCGGGCTCGGTCATGCTGCTCCTATCGCGGGTTCGAGGCGGTCGAGGATCTCATCCACATCATCCGCCGAGATGTTCAGCGGTGGGGCAAGCATGACGCATTGGATCACGCGACCCGCGAGCGCGGTGGGGCAGCAGTAGATCATCAGGCCCCGCTCGCGGGCCGCCTCGGCCACGCGCAGGGCCGCGCCGGGGCGCGGCTCGAGCCGGTCCCGATCCTCGACCAGCTCGATCCCCTGCAGGAGCCCGAGCCCGCGGACCTGGCCGACGCGGGGCGAGCCCGCGGCGATCCGGTCGAGCCCCGCGCGCAGCCGCTCGCCCATCAGGCGCGCGTTGTCGAGGATGCCCTCGTCGCGGATCACGCGCACCATCTCCGCGCCGACGGCGCAGCCGAGCGGGTAGCCGGAGAAGGTGTGGCCGACGGGGAAGCCGTCGGGGCTCGCCATCAGCACGTCGGCCACGTCGCCGGTGACGAGCATCCCGGAGAAGGGCACGACGCCGCTGGTGACGCCCTTGGCGAAGGTGATCACGTCGGGGGCGACGTCCCACTGCTCGACCGCGAACCAGGTGCCCGTGCGCCCGAAGCCGGTGATCGTCTCGTCGCAGATCATCAGGACGCCGTGGCGGTCGCAGAGCTCGCGCACGCCCTGCAGGTAGCCGTCGGGGGGCACGACGGCGGCCGCGCTCGCGCCGGTGATGGGCTCGAGGAAGACGCCCGCGACGGTCTCGGGCCCGCGCTCGAGGATCGCCGCCTCGAGCTCGGCGAGCCCGCGGGCGGTCTCCTCGGCGGGGCTCAGGCCGGAGCGGATGTCGCTCATCGGGGCGTGCGCCACGGCGTCCTCGTCGAGCAGCGCCTCGAAGGGCGCGCGCCGCGCCGTGCCGGACAGGCCGAGCGCGCCGACGGTGCTGCCGTGGTACGACGGCCAGCGCGAGACGAAGCGGGTCCGCTGCGGCTGGCCGAGCGCCTGCCAGTGCATCAGGGCGAGGTGCATCGCGGACTCGACGGACTCCGACCCGGACGAGTTGAAGAAGGCCCACGAGCGCGGCATGGGCGAGACCTCGCGCAGGAGCTCGGCCAGCTCGAGCATCGGCTCGTTCGAGAAGGAGAAGCGGTACGTGAAGGTGAGCCGGTCCGCCTGGCGCTTGAGCGCCTCGACGAGGCGCGGGTGGCCGTGGCCGAGGCTCATCACCATCGCGCCGCCGCAGGCGTCGATGTACTCGGCGCCGTCCTCGGTCCAGATCCGGCAGCCCTCGCCCCGCACGGCCACGGGCAGGTGGCGTCCCGGGGAGGCGGTCAGCGAGAAGTCCGGGCGGGTGGCCATCGCACGGGTAGTGTGCCGGATCCGCGCGGCGGGCCGGGGCGCGGCATGATTCGGGCGTGCCGTTCGGACGCCCCCGCCGTCGCGCCCTCCTCCTGGGCGCCTGCGCGCTCGCCGTCGCGCTCCTCACGGCCGGCTGCGGCCGGCTCGGCGAGGCCGCGGCCCCGCCGGGGACGACGACCTTCGACCCGCTCACGGTCACGATCCCACCGTCGCCCATCGACCCCGGGACCCCGCCCGAGCCGGGGCTGCTCCGGATCACCGGCACGCCGTCGCTCGGGCTCGGCCTCCTGCGCGTCGCCGGGGCGGAGGGGCAGTTCGCCCGCGAGGGCATCGGCGCGCGCTTCGTGCCCGCCGACGACGAGGCGGACGTGGCCGCCGCCCTCGCGGCCGGCGACGCCGACCTCGCCATCGTCTCCACGGAGCAGGCGCTGACCCTGGCCGAGGACGGCGTCCCCATCCGCATCATCCTGCTCCTGACCGCCTCGAAGACCGAGGACGTGATCCTCGCCGCCGAGGGCGTCGAGGGGCCCGCCGACCTCGCGGGGCGCCGGATCGCCTACCAGCCCGGCGGCGACGGCGAGCTCGTGCTGCGCGACGCGCTCGCCGAGGCGGGCCTGACCATGGACGACGTCGAGGCGATCCCCGTGGACGGCGTCGACCCGGGCATGCCGCTGGTGCGCGGCGACGTCGACGCGGCCGTGGTCACGGGCCCGCAGGCGCGCCTCGCGCTGGCGGTCGATCCCGACCTCGCGCTGGTGCGCGCCGCGGGCGAGCGCCCGGGCCTCGTGTCGCGGGTCCTGGTCGCCCGTGACCAGATGGCCGAGGAGCGCCCGGGCCAGCTGCTGGCCATCGTGCGCGCCTGGCAGGACGTGTACCTGCTCGACCGCGACGACCCCGAGCGGATCGGCGCGCGGGTGGGCACGATCCAGGGCGGCGACGCCGCGGACGCCCTCGCCGCGCTGGAGGGGACGTCGCTCTACGACGTGCCCCAGAACGCGGTCGAGCTGTTCCCCGGCGGGGAGTACCACGACGCCGTCGTCGGCCTGGTCGCCGGCCTCGCTGCGGAGGCGGGGTGGATCGCCCCTGCCGCGGAGCCCGCGGCCCTGATCGACGGGGTGTTCGCGCAGACCGTGGCGACCGCGTCATGATGCGCGCATGAGCGGCGACGCGATCGTCCTGGACGGCGGGTCCCTCGACCGGCGCGAGGTCGAGGCCGTCGCCCATGGGCGCGCCACCGTGGCCCTCGGCGCGGAGGGCCGCCGCCGCCTCGAGGAGGCCGCCGCGCTGATCGCGCGCCTCGCCGGCGCGGGCGAGGCGGTCTACGGCGTCACCACCGGCTTCGGGTCCCTGGAGTCGGTCCGCATCCCCGACAGCGGCCTCTCCGACCTCCAGCGCAACATCGTGCGCAGCCACGCCGTCGGCGTCGGCGACCCGCTGCCCGTGCCGGTCGTGCGCGGGATGCTGGTGCTGCTCGCCGCGTCCCTGGCCCGCGGCCACTCCGGCGTGCGCCCGGCGATCGTCGACGCGCTGATCGCGCTCCTCGATCGCGGCGTGACGCCCGTGGTGCCGTCGCGGGGATCGGTCGGGGCGAGCGGCGACCTCGCCCCGCTCGCCCACCTCGCCCTCGTCCTGATCGGGGAGGGCCACGCGCGCACGGTCGACGGCACGCAGGTCGCCGGCGCCGATGCGCTGGCGGCGGCCGGCCTCGAGCCGATCGAGCTCGGCCCGAAGGAGGGCCTCGCCCTCCTCAACGGGACGCACCTGATGGCCGCGATCGGCGTCCTCGCGCTCGGGCAGGCCGAGCGCCTCCTGGCCGCGGCCGAGGTCGCAGCGGCGATGTCGCTCGACGCGCTGCTCGGGTCGCTGGCGCCCTTCGACGAGCGCCTGCACGAGCTCCGCCGGCGCCCGCGCCAGGCCGCGGTGGCGGCGCGCGTGCGCGCCCTGATCGCGGGCTCCGAGATGCTGCAGAGCCACGCCGGCTGCCACCGCGTGCAGGACGCGTACACGCTGCGCTGCATCCCGCAGGTGCTCGGCGCCGTCGGGGAGGCGCTCGACTACTGCACGGCGGCGGTCGAGCCCGAGCTCGGCGCCGTCACCGACAACCCGCTGCTCTTCCCGGCCGAGGGCGACGTGGTCTCGGGCGGCAACTTCCACGGCCAGCCCCTGTCCCTGCCGCTCGACGTGCTCGCGATCGCGATCCAGGAGCTCGCCGCCTTCTCCGAGCGGCGCACCTACCGCCTGATGGACGGGCGCGGCGACGAGTTCTCGCTGCCGCCGTTTCTGATCGCCGAGCCGGGCACCGAGTCGGGGCTGATGATCGCCCAGTACACGGCGGCCAGCCTCGTGGCCGAGATGGGGGTGCTCGCGCACCCGGCCGGCGTCGGCAGCCTGCCGACCAGCGCCGGCCAGGAGGACTTCAACTCGATGGGCGCCACCGCGGGGCTGAAGGCGCTGCAGGTCCTCGACCTGGCCCGGCACGTGGTCGCGATCGAGCTGCTCGCCGCGGCCCAGGGCTTCGAGCTGCGCCGTCCGCTGCGCTCCGGACCCCTGCTCGAGGCCGAGCACGCCAAGGTCCGATCCATCTCGCCGGCCCTCGTCGCCGACCGCAGCCTGGCCGCCGAGGTCACGGCCGTCGCGCAGGCGATCGACGCCGGCGCCTTCGGCGCCTAGCCGACCTGCGCCACGTAGAGCTCGCCGGCGTGGACGGCGAGCTCGCCGCCGCCGTCGATCCGCAGCGCGTCCTCGGCGTCGAGCGCGACGGCCGCGCCGTCCACCGCCGCCCGGGCGGGACCGCCGATCGCGACCGCGACGGCGAGGGGCGCGGCGATCGCGAGCCCCACGCCGGCCGCGAGCACGTCGACCCGGCCCGTGGCCCGCGCGCGGTCCCACATCAGGTTGAGGTCGCGGCCGGGGCCGGGCGGCATCTCGAGATGCGTGGGCAGGTCGCCGGGGAAGGCGATCGCGTCGTGGCGGCCGAGCGGCGCCGGCTCGCGCCCGGCCACGTGCAGGACGACGCCCTCGCCGGCGAGCAGCACGAGGATGCGATCGACGCCCGGGAGCTCGGAGAAGGGGCCGGGCCCGGCGAGGTCGGCCATCGACAGCCGCCAGCGAAACGGCGCCCCGCCGTCGCCGGGTGCGGGGTCGATCGCGATCTCGCGCGTCGTGCCGAGGCCGTTGGCCCACGGCATCTCGCGGAAGCCCGCGCGGGGGAGCGGGGTGAGGTCCGCCATCAGCGGGAACTATGGCGCACCCGCGATCGCCTGTACGATCCCGCGCACCGGATCGCCCGACCATGAGCGTCCTTCCCCGCGTCACGCAGACCCGACTGCCGTCCGAGATCTTTGACCTGCCGGTCGAGAAGATCCGCACCGGCTGGTACTCGGATGCCTACTTCAACCACACCCAGAAGGTGCTGGAGCGCGACGGGCACCGCCCGCGGGTGCTCGTGCAGGTGTTCACCCGCCGCGCCGCCGTCCTCGGCGGCGTCGACGAGGCGCTCGCCGTCCTGCGCGAGTGCGCGGGGCTGATGCGGGACGACGGCACGTGGCAGCCCGGCTGGGACGGGCTCGAGGTGCACGCGCTCTACGACGGCGACGAGATCGAGCCGTGGGAGAGCGTGCTCACGATCGAGGGCGACTACGCCCACTTCTGCCACCTCGAGACGGTCTACCTCGGCAGCCTCGCCCGCCGCAGCCTCGTGGCCACCAACGTGCGCGAGGTCGTGCAGGCGGCGGCGCCGAAGCCGATCATGTACTTCCCGGCCCGCCACGACCACTACCGCGTGCAGACGGGCGACGGCTACGCCGCCCACATCGCCGGGGCGATCGGCGTGTCGACGGACGCCCAGGCCGCCTGGTGGGGCGAGCGCGGGCTCGGCACGGTGCCGCACGGGCTGATCGCGGCCTACCACGGCGACACGGTGGCGGCGGCCGAGGCCTTCGCCCGCTGCTCCGACCCCGGCCAGAACCTGGTCGTGCTCGTCGACTTCGACAACGACTGCGCGGGCACGGCGCTCAAGGTCGCCGACGCCCTCGGCGACCGCCTCTGGGGCGTCCGCCTCGACACCTCCGGCACGATGGTCGACCGCTCCCTGTGGGACATGATGGGCCGCTTCGACCCGCGCGGGGTCAACCCCCAGCTGGTCTGGAACGTCCGCAACGCGCTCGACGCGGCCGGGCACTCGGGCGTCCGCATCGTCGTCTCGGGCGGCTTCAACGCCGAGAAGATCCGCGCCTTCGAGGCCCAGGGCGTGCCGGTCGACTCCTACGGCGTCGGCTCGGCGCTGATCCGCGGCGCCTGCGACTTCACCGCCGACGTCGTGATGGTCGACGGGCGCGCGGGCGGCAAGCGCGGGCGCGAGCCCCTGCCCAATCCGCGCCTCGAGCGCGTGGCGTGACCCGCCTCGGATAGGCTTCCCGCCGTGCAGGGCGCGATCGGGATCCACCACCTGGGCATCGCCGTGCCCGACCTCGAGGCGGCCGCGGAGACCTACGCCCTCCTGATCGGGGCGGTCGTCGACCACGGCCAGGACTCCGAGGAGATGGGCACGAGCGCGCTGGCGATCCGCACGCCGGAGGGTCCGATGATCGAGCTGGTCGCGCCGCTCGGGCCCGACACGCCCGTCGGCAAGTTCCTCGACAAGCGCGGCCCCGGCATGCACCACGTGGCCTACGAGGTCGCCGACCTCGCGGCCGAGTGCCGCCGGCTGGTGGACGCCGGCGTCGAGATGATCGACCCCGAGCCCCGCGCGGGGCTGTTCGGGATGCAGGTCGCGTTCATCCATCCGGAGGCCGTCGGCGGCGTCCTCCTCGAGCTGGTCCAACCCGGAGAGGTGTGACGATGGCAGCAGAGACGGTGCGCGTGGAGATCGGCTTTCTCGGAGGCGGTGCGACGTCCGCCCAGCTCGGGGACGACGCCCTCAAGGCCCTGCGCAAGGCGATCGACAAGGGCGAGACGGGGCTGGTGGAGCTGGAGTCGGACGGCGGCACGCTGCTCGTCCGCGCCGACCAGGTCAGCTTCCTGCGGATCGCCCAGCGCGAGGCCCGCGTCGGCTTCTAGCCCGCTGATCGCGGCGGTCGCGGCGCTCGACGAGGCGGCCCTGATCGCCGCCGCGCGGCTGCGCCGCCCCGACCTCGACCGGGCGGTCGCCGCCTACTCCCGGCTCGGCAACAGCGGCGTCGGCTGGGTCGCGCTCGGCGCCGGGATCGCCCTCGTGCGCCGCGAGCCCCGGGTCGCCGTCGCCACGGCGGTCGCGGTGTGGGGCACCCTCGCCGTCAACTACGCCGTCAAGACGCAGGTCCGCCGCCCGCGCCCCGACCTGCCCGACGCGCCGCAGGCGATCGAGCCGCCGACCACGTCGTCGTTCCCGTCGTCGCACGCCGCGATGTCCGCGGCCGCGGCGCTGGCCCTCGCCGATGCCGTGCCGCGGGCCCGCGGGCCCCTGCGCCTCGCCGCGCTCGCCATGGCCGCCTCGCGCGTCCACCTCGCCGTCCACCACCCCTCGGACGTCGTCGCGGGCTACGCGCTCGGCGCCGTCACGGGCCGGGTCGCCCGGCGGCTCGTGCCGGCGCGCCGGCGCGCCCGCTGAGCCACCCCGGATATCGTCCGGAGCCGTGGCCAGCCTCGAGATCGGCATCATCGGCCTGCCCAACTCGGGCAAGACCACCATCTTCAACGCGCTGACCGGCGCGGGCGCCACGGTGCAGCCGTTCGCGGCCAGCGAGGTCTCCGTCAACACCGGCATCGCGCCCGTCCCCGACGAGCGGCTCGCGGCCCTCGCGCAGGTCGAGGGCTCGCAGAAGCTCGTGCCCCCCTCGATCCAGCTCGTCGACGTCGCGGGGCTCCAGCGCGGCGCGGGGCGCGACGGCGGGCTGTCGGGCGAGTTCCTGCAGGCGCTGCGCGCCGCGGACGCCCTGATCCACGTGGTGCGCACGTTCCACGACGACACCGTCTTCCACGTCGACGGCCGCGTCGACCCGGTCGCCGACGCCGAGGGCGTCGACCTCGAGCTCCTGTTCGCCGACGGCATCCTGCTGGCCAAGCGCCTCGAGCGCCTCGAGCGGGCGGTCAAGGTGGGGCAGAAGGAGGCGAAGGCCGAGGCCGACCTGCTCGCCGAGCTGGCCGCCCACCTCGACGCGGGCGCGACCGCCCGCACCTTCCCGAAGCGGGGCGAGCTGCCCGCCGAGGTCGTGCTCGAGCTGCTCACGCTCAAGCCGATGCTCTACGTGGCCAACACCTCCGAGTCCGGCGACGACGAGCTGGTCGCGGCGCTGCGCGGCTACGCGGGCGACGCCGAGGTGGTCGCCGTGGCCGGCCGCTTCGAGGCGGAGCTGGCCGAGATCGAGGATCCCGAGGAGCGCGCGCTCTTCCTGGCGGAGATCGGGCAGGAGGAGGCGAGCGCGCCCCGCGTGGCCGCGGCCGCCTTCCGGATGCTCGACCTGATCACCTTCTTCACCGCCGGCCCGAAGGACGTCACCGCCTGGACGGTCCGCCGCGGCGCGAACGCCGTCGAGGCCTCCGGCAAGATCCACACCGACATCGCCCGCGGCTTCATCCGCGCCGAGGTGATCGGCGCCGACGACCTCGTCCGTGCCGGCTCCCGCGCCGAGGCCACGAAGCTCGGGCAGCTGCGCGTCGAGGGCAAGGACTACGTCGTGCAGGACGGCGACGTGCTCAACGTGCGCTTCAACGTCTAGCCGCTACGCTCCGCGCCATGGATGCTGAAACCGCGATGCGCGAGCTGTGCGCCGGCTGGGAGCGCATGGACGCCAAGGCCATCGGAGCGCTGTTCGCCCCCGACGGCGTCTACGAGGGGCCGCTGTTCGGGGAGTTCCCCGTCGGCCCCGAGGCGGTCGAGGCGGCCTGCGCCGCCGCGTTCGCCGAGCTCACCGAGGTGCAGGTGCCGGTCACCACGCTCGCCGCGTCGGGCCAGGTGGCCCTCGCCGAGGGGCGCTTCCAGTGCACCGACCACGCGGGCGCCCGCACTGACTTCCCGCTCGTGATGGCCGTCGAGCTGCGCGACGGGAGGATCGTGCGCTTCACGGAGTACTTCGACACCGCCAAGGTCGTCTGAGCCGTGGCCGGCGCGGAGCCCGAGCGGATCGAGGCCGTCGTCGTCGGCGGCGGCCAGGCCGGCATCGCCGCCAGCGAGCACCTCGGCCGCCGTGGCGTCCCGCACGTCGTGCTGGAGCGCGACCGCATCGCCGAGCGCTGGCGCACCGGCCGCTGGGACTCCCTGGTCGCCAACGGCCCCGCCTGGCACGACTGCTTCCCGGGCAGCCGCTTCGACGACGTCGACCCCGACGCATACCCCGGCAAGGACCGCGTGGCTGAGTACTTCGTCGACTACGCCGCGCGCATCGGCGCGCCGATCCGCGAGGGGGTGGAGGTGCTGTCCGCTCGCCGGCGCGACGGCGACCGCGGCTTCCACGTCGAGACGACGGACGGCCCGATCGACGCGGAGTACATCGTCGTGGCCACGGGGCCGTTCCAGATCCCCGTGATCCCGCCGCTCGTCCCCGCCGACGCGCCGGTGCTGCAGCTGCACTCGAGCGACTACCGCAACCCCGAGCAGCTGCCCGCGGGCGGCGTGCTCGTGGTCGGCTGCGGCGCCTCCGGCGTGCAGATCGCCGACGAGCTGCGCCGGGCCGGCCGGACCGTGCACATCGCCGTCGGGCCGCACACCCGCCCGCCGCGCCGCTACCGCGACCGCGACGTGGTCTGGTGGCTCGGCGCGCTCGGGATGTGGGACATGCAGACCCCGCCGGCCGGGGCGGAGCACGTCACGATCGCCTTCAGCGGGGCCTACGGCGGCCGCACGATCGACTTCCGCGCCCTCGCCGCGGAGGGCATCACCCTGCACGGCCGCGCCGACGGGTACGAGGACGGCGTGGTGCGCTTCGCCGACGACCTTGCCGCCAACATCGCGGAGGGCGACCGCTTCTACCTCGAGCTGCTCGAGCAGGCCGACGCGTACGTCGCACGCAACGGGATCGGGCTGCCCGAGGAGCCCGCGGCGCACGAACTCGGGCCCCTGCCCGCGTGCGTGACGGAGCCGATCCGCGAGCTGGACCTCGCCGCCGCCGGGATCTCGACGATCCTCTGGGCGACCGGCTTCCGGACCGACTACGCGTGGCTCGACATCGACGTGATCGACGACCGGGGCCGGCCGATCCACCAGCGTGGCGTCGCCGCCGAGCCGGGCCTCTACTTCCTCGGCCTGCCGTGGCTGTCGCACCGCGGCTCGAGCTTCATCTGGGGCGTGTGGCACGACGCGGACTTCGTCGCGAACCACATCGCGAACCAGCGGCACTACTTCGCGTACGGCACCTAGCCGAGCGACAGCGTGCTCGGGCCCTGCCGCTCGCGCGTGCGCTCGTACTCGGCGATCTTGTCCTCGCGCAGCAGCGTGAGGGCGATGTCGTCCCAGCCGTTGAGCAGGTTCTCGCGCACCTTGTCGTCGAGCGGGAACGGCACGACGCGCCCGTCCGGCATCGTCACCGTGCGCTCCTCGAGGCTGACCGTGACCGCGCAGGGCGCGGCGTCGAGGAGCGCGCGCACCTCGGCCTCGGGCAGCTCGACGGTGAGCAGGCCGATCTTCGAGCAGTTCGAGCGGAAGATGTCCGCGAAGCTCGGCGCGATGACCACCTTGTAGCCCCAGTCCTGCAGCCCCCAGGGGGCGTGCTCGCGGGACGAGCCCGAGCCGAAGTTCGGGCCGGCGACGAGGATCGGGGCGTCGCGGTACTCGGGACGCTCGAGGACGAAGTCCTCCTCGTCCTGGCGCCAGTCCCAGAAGACGAACTCGCCGAAGCCCGTGCGCTCGATCCGCTTGAGGAACTGCTTGGGCATGATCTGGTCGGTGTCCACGTTCGCCCGGTCGAGCGGGGCGATCGCGCCGGTCACGGTCTCGAAGGGCTCCATCAGTCCCACTCCCTCACGTCGGTCAGGTGCCCGGTGACGGCGGCCGCGGCGGCCATCTCGGGGCTCATCAGGTGCGTGCGGCCGCCCTTGCCCTGGCGGCCCTCGAAGTTGCGGTTCGAGGTGGACGCGCAGCGCTCGCCCGGCTGCAGGATGTCCGGGTTCATGCCGAGGCACATCGAGCAGCCCGCGTTGGGCCGCCAGTCGAAGCCCGCGTCGATGAAGATCCGGTCGAGGCCCTCGCGCTCGGCCTGCGCCTTGACCTGCATCGAGCCCGGCACGACCATCGCCCGCACGGTGGAGGCGACCTTGCGGCCCTCGACGATGCGGGCGGCGGCGCGCAGGTCCTCGATCCGGCTGTTCGTGCAGGAGCCGAGGAACACGCGGTCGATCCTCACGTCCTGCAGCGGCGTGCCCGCCGTCAGGTCCATGTACTGGAGCGCGCGCTCCTCGTCGGGCGTCGTCGGCTCCGGCACGGAGGCGGTGATCGGCGCGACCTGGCCGGGGTTGGTGCCCCACGAGACCTGCGGCGCGAGGGCGGCCACGTCGACCACCTCGACGCGGTCGTACTCGGCGTCCGGGTCGGAGCGCAGCTCGCGCCACTCGGCGACGGCGGCGTCCCAGTCGGCGGGGACCCCGGGGCGGCCCTCGAGGTACGCGAAGGTGGTGTC
>CAIQOY010000223.1 GCA_903873565.1 uncultured Actinomycetes bacterium | reverse complement strand
GCGGCTCGTCGTCGGACGGCGGCACGAGCGGCGCGGCCGACGGCGGCGGCGCGGCCGACGCCGGCAGCACCGCGGCCGCGGCGCCCGCCCTGGACCCGGCCGCGGAGCCGGGCGGCCCGATCGAGATCTTCACCTGGGCCGGCTACGACAACGACCCCGAGGCCGGCGCCCCGTGGATGTGGCAGCAGTACGAGGAGGGCCCCTACGGCAAGGAGTCGCCGCTGACCTGGACGTTCCTCGAGGACGACACGCAGGCGCTCTCCAAGGTGGCGTCGGGCTACAGCCCGGACATCGCCCACCCCTGCATGATGTGGGTGCCGCAGTGGAAGGACGGCGGGCTGATCCAGCCGCTCGACCTGTCGCTCCTGCCCGACTACGAGGGCATCCCCGAGGCGGTCCGCGCCGGCGGCGAGATCGACGGCCAGTCCTGGTTCGTGCCCTTCGACGTCGGCTTCTCGTCGCTCACCTACGACGCGGACGCGATCGACTTCGACGAGGTCGGCGGCGAGGAGACCTGGCAGATCCTGCTCGACCAGCGCTTCGCCGGCAAGATGTCGTTCTTCTCCGACCCGACGTCGATCATCGGCATGTCGCACATGATGAACGAGGGCGCCGTCGACCCGAGCACGCTCAACACGGAGCAGATCGCGGCGGCCAAGGAGACGGCGCTCAAGTGGAAGCCGAACATGCGCAACTACTGGACGTCGCAGACCGACGCGGTCAACGACTTCGTCAACGGCAACCTGCTCGTCACCTACACCTGGCCCGACGGCTACTGGCGCATCAAGAACCACCCCAAGATGGAGGGGCGCAACATCAAGTACATGCAGCCCAAGGAGGGCCGCGGCGCCTGGGTCTGCGGGATGGTGCTCGGCGCCAGCACGAAGCAGCCGGGCCGCGCAACCATGGCGATGGCGGCGGCGAACACGCCGCAGGCCGCCGCCTCGCTGACCGACGTCTTCCAGTACGCCGGCGCGCAGAAGAAGGGCGTCATCGACCTGATCCAGGACAAGGCCCTGATCAAGGCCTTCGAGATCGACAACCCGGCCGCCTGGGAGCCCCCGAACACCTGGTTCGAGCACCCGATCGAGAACTACCGCGAGGTGATCGCGGCCGGCGAGGAGGTCAAGGCCTCCTAGCCGGGCGCGCGCGGGGCCCCGTCCGCCGATCGGCGGGCGGGGCCCTTCGCGTTTCGGGCCGGCCTCAGTCCGGCTCGCGCAGGAACGAGACCGGGCGCTCGCCCATCAGCACCCGGGCGACGTCCTCGGCGGCGTCGTCGAACGAGCGCCGGTCCGACTCCGCCGAGTACCAGGCGGCGTGCGGCTGCAGGATCGTGCGCGGCCAGGCCCGCTCGGGGGCGTCGGGCGGCGCGGGCTCCACGGGCAGGGCGTCGAGGGCGGCACCGGCGATGCGCCCCGCGACGAGGGCCGCTCCGAGGGCCTCGTGGTCGACGAGGGCGGCGCGCGCGGTGTTGACCAGGTAGGCGTCGGGGCGCATCCGCTCCAGCGCGGCGGCGTCGATCATCCCGCGCGTCCGCTCGGTGACCGACGTCATCAGGCAGACGACGTCGCTCGCGCCGAGCAGCTCGTCGAGCGGCACGAGGCGCCCGCCCGCGGCCGCCACCTCGTCGGGCGCGGCGTGCTCGGAGGCCACCAGCACGTCCATGCCGAGGGCGGCGCCCCGCTCGATCACGCCGCGGCCGATCGTGCCGAAGCCGATCACGCCCAGGACCGAGCCCCTGACGGGCCGCGGGGCCTGCGGGTACGGCCACCAGACGCCGTCGCGGACGAGCCCGTCGAGCATCACGATGCCGCGCAGGCAGGCGATCGCGAGGCCGATCGTGTGGTCGGCGACCTCGTCGTCGCAGAAGTGCGTCACGCGGCAGCACCAGACGCCGCGCGCGGCGAGCCCGTCGACGTCAAGGTGGTCGTAGCCGGTCGAGCAGGTCGCGACGACGCGCACGTTGGGCGCGCGCTCCAGCACGGAGGCGTCGATGCGCCCGCCCGGGTACGTGAGCACCCCCACCACGTCGTCGCCCGCGATCTCGCGGTCGAAGACGACCTCGGCGCCGGACGGCCCGATGATCGCGTTCGCGCGGTCGAGCGGCCACGTGTCGTCGATGCAGACCACCCTCATGCCCCCACCTCCCGTATCAGCCCCGCGGGGCGCTCGCCGCGCAGGACGCGCGCGAGGTCGTCGATCTGCCGCCGGTACGGCGCGAGGCTCGCCTCCCGCGAGTACCACGCCGCGTGCGGCTGCAGCACCAGATTCGGCCAGCCGAGCGCGGGCTCGTCGGGGCCCGGCGGCTCGGTCGGCAGCACGTCGATGGCGGCGCCGGCGATATCGCCGGCCGCGAGCGCGGCGCCGAGCGCCGCGTGGTCGACGAGGCCGGCCCGGGCGCAGTTGACGAGGTAGGCGTCCGGGCGCATGCGCCGCAGGGCGTCCGCGTCGATCAGGTGGCGCGTCGCGTCCACGAGGGGCGCGTGCAGCGTGACGACGTCGCTCGCCGCGAGCAGGGCGTCGAGGTCGACGGGCTCGACGCCGAGGGCGCGCGCGTCGGCGGGGTCGACGACCGGGTCGAAGCCGAGGACGTCCATGCCGTTGGCCCGCCCGAGCTCCGCGACGAGGCGGCCGATGCGGCCGAGGCCGACGACGCCGAGCACGCTGCCGCGGACGCGGCGCGGCTCGAGCGGGTACGGCCACCAGCCGCCGTCGCGCACGTGGCGGTCGAGCCGGTGCACGCCGCGCAGGAGGCCCGTGGCCAGCGCGATCGCGTGCTCGGCGACCTCCTCGTCGCAGTAGCCGGAGACGTGCAGGCACATGACGCCGGCCTCCGTCAGCGCGTCGACGTCGAGGTTGTCGTAGCCCGTCGAGCAGGTGCCCGCGAGGACGAGGTTGGGGCAGCGCCCGAGGACGTCGGCGCGGATCGCCTGCTCGGGCGCCGCGAGCACGGCGACCACGTCGTCGCCGGCCGCGACGTCGGCCTTCTCGACGACGACGTCGAGCCCGGCGAGGGCCTCGTCGACGCCGTCGAGCGGCCACAGGGGGTCGAGCAGGACGACGCGCCTCACGCGCCCTCCCCCGCGCCGAGGACGGCGTCCACCCGGTCGACGAGCGCGAGGTCGAGCGCGGAGATCCCCGGCGGGCGGTGCGTCGACACCGCGACGCGGACGCGGCCGAAGCGCTGCTCGAGGTCGGGATGGTGGTCGAGCTCCGCCGCCGCGACCGCGATCCCGTCGAGCGCGGACCGGGCGGCCTCCCAGGAGCCGCAGTCGTGCTCGCGCACGAGGCGGCCGTCCACCAGCGCCCAGCCCGGCCGCGCGCACAGCGCGCGGGCGACGGCGTCGTAGGTCAGCGGCGTGCGGTCCATCGGGTCTGCGAGGTCGGCGGGCGCCCCTCCGGACGCGCCCCCGTGCGCGTAGACTAGGCCGCACACGCGGACTCCGGGAGGATCAGTGGCGAGCAAGTGGCTCGAGGTCGGCAGGTACGGGCAGAGCGTCTGGTACGACAACGTCGCGCGCCCCGCGGTGCAGACGGGCCTTCTGGCCCGGATCATCGAGGAGGACGGCGTCACCGGCGGGACGTCGAACCCGTCCATCTTCGCGAAGAACGTCGAGGAGTCCGGGCTCTACGACGACGCGATCCGCGCCGTCCCGGCCGACGCCACCGCCGCCGAGGCCTTCCAGCCGCTCTGGATCGAGGACATCCAGGCCGCCTGCGACGTCCTGCGCGGCGTCTACGACCGCACCGCCGGCGCCGACGGCTACGTCTCGATCGAGGTCGAGGCGGACCTCGCCTTCGACACCCCGAACACCGTGCGCCGCGCGCACGAGCTGCACGCCGCCGTCGACCGCCCCAACGTGATGATCAAGGTGCCGGGCACCCGCGAGGGGATCGACTCCTTCCGGCAGCTGACCCGCGACGGCCTCAGCATCAACGTGACGCTGCTCTTCGCCGTCGAGCGCTACCTGGCGATCGCCGAGGCCTACGTCGACGGCATCGCCGAGCGGCATGCGGCCGGCGAGGACCTGAGCGGCATCCGCTCGGTGGCCAGCTTCTTCGTCTCGCGCATCGACACGAAGGTCGACGCGCTCCTGCCCGAGGACTCGCCCCTGCGCGGCAAGGCGGCCGTGGCCAACGCCAAGATCGCCTACGCCGACGTCTACCGGCGCGTCTTCGAGGGCGAGCGCTGGGCACCGCTCGCGGCCGCCGGTGCGCACCGCCAGCGACCGCTGTGGGCCTCCACCAGCACGAAGAACCCCGCCTACCCGGCCACGATCTACGTCGACGACCTGATCGGGCCCGACACCGTCAACACGGTGCCCGACGCCACGCTCGAGGCCTTCCGGACCGAGGGCAGCCCGGGCGACAACATCGGACGCGACCTCGACGAGGCGCGCGCCGTGATGGCGGGCGTCGCCGACGCGGGCATCGACTTCGACGCCGTCACCCGCCAGCTCGAGGACGAGGGCGTGAAGCAGTTCGCGGACGCCTACGCCGGCATGCTCGAGGCGATCCAGAACCGCCGCGCCGCCGTCGCCGGCTAGGCCGACGGGGGCGCCGGCGCCGGAACGCGCAGGAGGCGCCGCAGGAAGCCCGGCAGCCACCAGTTGGCGTCGCCGAGCAGCACCATCGTGCTCGGCACGAGCATCAGCCGCACGATCGTGGCGTCGACGAGCACGGCGGTCGCGAGACCGACGCCGAACATCTTCACGATCACGCTGTCCTCGAGGACGAACGACAGGAAGACGGTGATCATGATCAGGGCCGCTGCGGTGATCACGCGCGCCGTGTGCGAGAGGCCGACCTCGACGCTGCGTAGGGAGGTCGCGCCGCGCAGGTGCGCCTCGCGGATGCGGCTGATCAGGAACACCTCGTAGTCCATCGAGAGCCCGAACAGGATCGCGAACATCATCATCGGCACGTAGGCCTCGATCATCACGGTCTCCTTGAGCCCGATCAGGCTCGCGCCCCACCCCCACTGGAAGATCGCCACGATCGCTCCGTAGGCGGCGCCGATCGAGAGCGCGTTCATGATCGCCGCCTTCAGCGGCACCAGCACCGACTTGAACTCGACTAGGAGCAGGATGAACGAGAGCAGGATCACCGCGGCGATGAAGATCGGCAGCCGCTGGGCGATCCGGTCGGAGAGGTTGAGGAGCCCGGCGGTCACGCCCGTCGCGTAGACCCGCACCTCGGGTCCCGTGACCTTCTGGACGTCGCCCGGCAGCCGCTCCACGAGCCGCTGCGTGCGGCTGTCCGTCGGCGCCGACTTCGGCGTCACGCTGATCACCACGACCTTGTCCTTCTTGCTGATCGCGGGCGGGGCCACCACCTCGACGTCGGCGTCCTTGGCGAGCGCCTCCGCGACGCGCTTGGCCCCGGGCGCGTCCGCGTACGGGTGCAGCACGACCTCGATCGGCCCGTTGAAGCCCGGCCCGAAGGCCTTCGCGAGCTGGTCGTAGGCGATCCGCGTCGTCGAGCCCGGCGGGTCGGAGCCGGCGTCGACCTGGCCGAGGCGCATCTGCAGGAGCGGCACCGTCAGGACGCCGAGGATGGCCACGGCGAGGAGCAGGAACGGCACGGGGTGCGAGCCGACGAGCCGCGCCCAGCGGCCCCAGATGCCGCCGCCCACCTCGTCCTCGCCGGTGGTGGCGGGCGCGGCCCCGCGGTCGCGCTTGCGGATCACGCGCCGCCCCATCACGGCGAGGAGCGCCGGCTGCAGCGTGAGCGCCGAGAGGATCGCGGTCAGCACCGCCACCGACGCCGTCACCCCGAGCATCGTCACGAACGGGATCTGGGCGGTGGCCAGGCCGAGCAGCGCGATCGCCACCGTCAGGCCCGCCACGAGGACGGCGCGCCCGGCCGTGCCCATCGCGTCGCGGATGCCCTGCAGGGGCTCGACGCCGCGCAGGAGGTTCTCGCGCTGGCGGTTGACCAGGAAGACGGCGTAGTCGATGCCGACCCCCAGCCCGATCATCGTGGCCAGGATCGGCCCGATCGAGGAGATCTGCAGGTACGCCGACAGCAGCTTGATCGTGGCCACTCCGAGCAGGAGCCCGGCCACGGCGCTGAGGAGCGGCGACACCATCGCCAGGGCCGTCCCGAAGGCCACCAGCAGGATGATCATCGCGGCGACGAGGCCGAGGGCGTCCGAGATGTCGGTGCCCGTGCTCTCCTCCTCGGCGGCCGGCGTGCCCGAGTAGGCGATGCGCACGCCCTCGAGGGCGCGGATCGGGCGCATCGCCTCCTGCAGGTGGCGGTAGGTGGCGGGCCGCACTTCCTCGGCGCCCATCGAGTACGTGAGGCCGATGATCGCGGTCGACTCGTCCTTGGAGACCAGCCCTCCCGGCTCGAGCGGGCTCTGGACGGAGGCCATCCGCGGCAGGGTGCGCGCGTCCTTGACGGCCTTCTCGATCGCGCGCTGGACGCGCTTCTCGCGCAGGACGCCGGGCTCGCCGTAGACCACGACCTGGCCCGACAGCCCCTTGCCGGTCGGGAACGCGCGGTTGGCGAGGTCGGCGCCGGTCTGCGCGCTCGTGCCGGGCACCGTCAGGTTGGCGTTGGCGCGTCCGCCGGCGAGGATCCCGGCCGCGCCGACGCCGGCGAGCAGCAGGATCCAGAGCACGATCACGACCCACTTGCGATGCGCGCACCACCCGCCGATCCGACTGATCACCCGCGACCTCCTCGGCGGCAGTCTACCCGGCGCCCCGTGGCGGCACGAGCCGCCTAGACTGCCCGCACGATCCCGGGAGGAGATGACGTGGCCCTGTTCGAGGTGCGCAAGATCGCGGTCTACGCGGAGGAGATCCACCACGACTTCGGGCCCCCGCCCGCCGAGCCCGTGCGCAAGGGCGCGGCGATGGCCGTGGTCACCAACCCGTACGTGGGCTCGTACGTCGAGGACCTGTCCCCCGCCTTCGACGAGCTGCAGGCGCTCGGCGAGCGGCTCGGCGGCATCCTCGTCGACCACCTCGGCGGCGACGCCAGCCGCATCGAGGGCTACGGCAAGGGCGCGATCGTCGGCGGCCGGGGCGAGATCGAGCACGGCGCCATGTGGCACATCCCGGGCGGCGGCGGCATGCGCGCGGCGATCGGCGGCGGCACCTCGATCGTGCCCTCCACGAAGAAGGTGGCCGGGATCGGCGCCCGCATCGACATCCCGCTCACCCACATCTCCTGGTCGTACGTGGGCAGCCACTACGACGCGATCGAGGTCGGGGTGCCGGACGGCCCCCGCGACGACGAGATGGTCCTGATCCTCGCCATGGCCACGGCCGGCCGCGTGCACGCGCGCCTCGCGCGCGGCTTCACGCTGGAGGACCGCGGCAAGCCCGGGGTGCCGGCGTGAGGATCGCCTTCGTCGGCATCGGCCGGATGGGCTGGCACCTCGCCGGCCACCTCGCGGCCGCCGGCCACGACCTCGCCGTCTTCGACATCGACGCCGACCTCGCCGCCCGCTGGGCGTCGGAGCACCGCGGCCGCGCCGCCGACTCGGTGGCCGACGCCGTCGCGGGCTGCGACGCCGTCTGCTCGTCGGTGCCCGCCGACCCGCAGCTGCGCGCCGTCTGGGACGCGGGCCGCGACGCGCTGGCCCCCGGCGCGGTCTGGATCGATCACTCCACCACCTCGGCGGAGATCGCCCGCACGCTGGCCGCGGAGGCCGCCGAGCGCGGCTGCGCCTTCGTCGACGCGCCGGTCTCCGGCGGCACCGTCGGGGCCGAGAACGGCAAGCTGGCCGTGATGGCGGGCGGCGACGAGGCCGCCTGGGCCACGGCCGAGCAGGTCGTGTCGGCCTACGCGGCCCGCGCGACCCTGATCGGGCCCGCCGGTGCCGGCCAGCTGACGAAGATGGCCAACCAGATCTGCGTCCTCGGCGTCGGCCAGGCGCTGGCCGAGGGCCTCGCCTTCGCGGAGCGGGCCGGGCTCGATCCGCGCCGCGTGCTCGAGGTGATGCTGACCGGCTCCTCGACCTCGTGGATGATGGAGAACCGCGCCGCGCTGATGATCGAGGCCCAGTACGACTACGGCTTCTCGACCACGCTGATGCGCAAGGACGTCGGGCTCGTGCTCGAGGAGGCGGAGCGCATGGGCGCCGAGCTCCCGGTCACGGAGACCGTGGCTCGCCTCCTCGACGAGAACGACGCGCGGGGGCACGCCGACGACGACTGGTGCTCCCTGATGGAGCGCCAGCGGGCCGCATCGCGGGACTAGGGCCGCCATGAGCTACCACCCCGCGTCGGACGGCATCGACTACGCGGCCTTCGTGATCCCGTCGGGCACGCCCGATCGCATCGCGGAGACGACGTTCGCGCCCGGCCTGCGCTGCCCGCTGCGCGACGGCGTCGAGCTCGGCGCGGACCTCTACCGCCCCGCCGGCGACGGGCCCTTCCCGACGGTGGTGATCCGCATGCCCTACGGCAAGCAGACGCCCGAGATGGGCATGCGCCAGATCGGGGAGTGGCTCGCGCGCAAGGGCTACGCCTGCCTCGTCCAGGACGTGCGCGGCAAGTTCTCGTCCGGAGGCGTCTTCGACCCGGGCGTGCACGAGGTCGACGACGGCTACGACACGGTCGACTGGGTCGCCGCCCAGAACTGGTGCGACGGCGCCGTCGGGCTCTTCGGGGAGTCGTACTACGGATTCACGTCCTTCGCGGCCGCGGTCAGCGGCCACCCCGCGATCCGCGCGATCGCCCCCGGCGACATCGGGCTCGAGCGTCACGCGACCTGGATCCGGCAGGGCGCGCTCCTCCTCAACACCACGGGGTACTGGGCGCTGTCGATGGACGCCCCCGAGTACGCCGACGTCTCCGCCGTCGACCCGTACTACCTGCCGATCCGGGACCTGCCCGAGACCGTCGGCCTCGAGGGCGCCTTCTACCGCGGCGTCGTCGACCACGCCACCGATGCCGAGTGGTGGCGGCCTCGCAGCCTCCACCATCGCATCGGCGAGATCCGCTGCGCCGTCCTGTCGTGGTCGGGCTGGTACGACAACTACACGGCGCCGCAGCTCGGCGACTTCCAGCGGCTGCTCGAGGTCCATCCGCACCCGGAGACCCTGCACCTGATGGTCGGCCCCTGGGACCACGAGGGCTCGGCCGGGGCCGCCGACCGCGCAGTGTGCATCCCGGTCCCCGATACCGCGCAGCACCGCTGGGACGCCTATCAGGCCTTCTTCGACCGCTATCTGCGCGGCGAGGACAACGGCTTCGGCGACGACGGCCGCGCCGACCTCTTCACGATCGGGCGCAACCGCTGGCGCCGCGCGGCCTCATGGCCGCCGCCCGAGCTGCGGCCGACGCCGCTCTACCTGCGCGGCGACGGATCGCTGAGCTCGTCGGAGCCCCCGGCCGACGACGGTCCGCGCGGCTACCGCTACGACCCCGCCGACGTCGCCGCCGAGACTGTCGGCACGAGCTGCTGGGCGCTCTGCACGTCCCTCGGCGACCGCCGGTCCCTCGACGGCCGGGCCGACATCCTCCGCTACGTCGGAGAGCCCCTCGCGGAGGACCTCGAGCTGACCGGCCCCGTCAGCGCCGTCATTCACGCCGCGTCGTCGGCCGTCGACACGGACTTCGTCGTCACCCTCTGTCACGTGCTGGCGGACGGCACCGTCAACACGATCCAGGACGGGATCGTGCGAGCGCGCTATCGCCACGGCATCGATGACCCGCGCGATCTCGTGCCGGGCGAGGTCACGCGCTACGAGATCCGGATGTCGGCGACCAGCTACCTGGTGCCTGCCGGGGACCGCCTGCGCGTGGACATCGCATCGAGCTGCTTCGACCGCTACGACCGCAACCTCAACTCCGGCGAGCCCTACGGGCGCGCCACGACCATCGTCGTGGCGGAGCAGGCGATCCACCACTCGGCCCTCAACCCGTCCCACGTCGTGCTGCCGGTCATCCCCGCCTCCGCGTAGGCACCGTCGCCCAGTGCCACGGCGACGTCAGGGCGCCAGCGGGTTCCGGAAGCGAACGCCCGCGAAACGGGCGAAGTCGCCGTCCGCGGAGTGGATCTCTCCGCCGTGCTCGACCGCCAGGGCGGCGAGGTGCGCATCCTGCACGAGGTTGCCGCCGACGCCGATCGGGCCGAGCAGCCCGGCGAGGATCTCCAGGTGCCGCCCCGTGGGCTCGATCATCACGACGTTGCGCCGGCTGAGCCACGACTCAACGTCGGCCTGTGCCTCGTCGATCGCGAGCGGCTGCTCCATGATCCGCGGGCTGGTCACGATGCGGAGGTACCCCAGCGCGACGCTCCACGCCAGGCCGACCCGCTCCCGCCCGTTGAGGCAGCCCGTCCACCACGCGTGGGCATCGGCGTGCCGGGTCGCGCGGGCGTCCGTGGCGTAGAGCAGGAGGTTGAGGTCGGGCACGATCACTTCCCCGTCTCCATCTTGCGGACGACCTCCTCGTCCTCCATCTGGCCCACGAGCTGCAGCGCCTTCGTGAGGTCGACGCCGGGCCGGATGCCGAGCGGATGCGTAGGCGGCACGTAGCCGCCCTCGTCGCCCTCCCGCAGCAGTCCGTCACGCAGCGCCTGGTTGACCACGTCGCGGAAGGTACGACCGCTCGCCCGCGCCTCGGCGCGAAGCAGTGCCGCCAGATCGTCATCGATGGTGAGCGTGGTGCGCACGATGCGCATCATAGTGCGCCCAAATCACGCATCACGATGACACAGGCGCGCGAGGCCTAGGCGGCGCACCACCCCCCGTCGGCAGTGAGGAGCG
>CAIQOY010000222.1 GCA_903873565.1 uncultured Actinomycetes bacterium | reverse complement strand
GAGGGCTCGCCGCTCGCGCGGCTCAGCCCGGCGCAGCTCGCGATCCTCCACCTGATCGCGCTCGGGCTGACCAACGCGGAGATCGCCCGCCAGCGCGGCACCTCGCTGCGCAACGTCGAGAAGCTGGTCAGCCGGATGTTCACCGCGCTCGGGGTGACCGACGACCCCGCCCACAACCCGCGCGTCGCCGCGACCCGCATCTACATCGACGTGATGGGCGTGCCGCGGGACGGCGCGTGAGCGCGCTCCGCCGCATCGGCGGGCCGTACGCGATCAGCGCGTGGTCGGTGCTCCTCCCGGGGCTCCTGTGGCCGCTCGCGGCCTGGAGCAACCCGCGCCTCGGCGGCACGGTCGCCGACTGGGCGCTGGTCGGCGGCGTGTCCCTCGCCGTGGTGGGCGCCGTCCTGATCGTCGCCCGGCTGACGGTGCTGCCGTGCCGGCCGCGGGCGCCGCGGCCCGTGACGGCGCTCGCGGTCTTCGCCCTCGCCGGCGCCCTGCACGGCGCCGTGTCGGAGGGGCTGCGCGTCGACCTCGGGATCGACCCGGACCCCTCGCCGTCGCGGATCGCGCTGCGCACCGCGCTCGCCGTGGCCTGGCTCGGGATGATCGCGCTCGCCGTGGACGAGAGCCGCCGGCACCGCGCGGTCCTCGCCGAGCTCGGCCGGCGCCTGGAGGAGCAGCGCGAGGTCGAGCGCCTCGAGCGGGGCCGCCTCGAGGAGCTCGTGCGCGAGGTCCGGGCGGAGGCCGTCGCGCCGGTCCTGGCTGCGCTCGAGCGCATCCGGACCGCCCTGCGCCGCACCGACGGCGCGGAGGCGGAGGCCGCGCTGCGGCTCGGCGACGTGATCGCGCGGCAGGTGCGGCCGCTCAGCCACACCCTGCTCGACGACGCCGCGGGCTGGGCGCCGCCGGCCGTCCTCGACGCCCCGCCGCCCTGGACCCGGCGGCTCGCGCGGATCGCCGCGGCCGCCTGCAGCCGGCCGGCCTTCCACCCGTGGGTCGGGGCGATCGTGTACGAGGCCACGGTCACCCCGATGCTGGTGGAGCAGGGCACGTCGACCGCGGTGGCGGTGGCCAACGCCATCGTCGGCACGGCGATCCTCGGCGGCGGCGGGGTCCTGGCCAACCGCCTCGCCGGCGACCGCCTGCGGACCGCGGGGCCGGTGGCCGGGGTCGCGCTCGCCGTCGGAGCCGGGGTGGTGGCGATCGCCGCGGGCAACGCCGTGTTCGCGCTCCTCACCGCCGTGCTCGCCGACGGGCCCGCCTGGTACCCGATCACGCTCATCACCTTCCCGCTCCTCGTCCTGATCCTCAACGTGGTCGGGGGCGTCGGCCGCGACCGCGCGGCCGAGGAGGAGCGCCTCGCCGCCGCCTCGCGCCAGGTCGACTGGGCGATCGCGCGGATCGCCCAGCGCGTGCGCCATGAGCGGCGCCTCCTCGGCGCCTGGCTGCACGGGCCGATGCAGGGCTCGCTCCTGGCCGTCGCCGCGCGGCTCGAGCGCGCCGGCGAGGCCGAGCGGGCGACCGCGATCACGCAGGCCCTGCCGGAGCTCGCCACCGTGATCGAGGCCGCGCAGCGCCTCGTCGACGGCGAGGAGCCGGCCGCGGCCACGGAGCTCGCCGCCCTCGACGACGTCGTGCGGATGTGGCAGGGGGTGCTGAAGGTGGAGATCGAGATCGACCAGGGGGTCCGGGGGCGGCTGACCGCGGACCCGAGCGCCCTCGCCGTCGTGGTCGACCTCGTGGCCGAGGCGCTCGCGAACGCCGTCCGCCACGGCGGCGCGGCGCAGGCCCGGGTGCGGGTCGACGTGGTGGGCCCGCCCGACCGGCTGCG
>CAIQOY010000221.1 GCA_903873565.1 uncultured Actinomycetes bacterium | reverse complement strand
GCGCGACCGTCCCGGGGGCCGTGCTCACCCGGCTGGTGGTCAACGTGCCGATCGCGGTGACGGCGAGCGTCCTCGAGGCCGGGGGGCGCACGATCCCCGACGCCGTCTTCCTGGCCGTGCTGTTCTCGTTCGTGATCGCGCTCTACGACGTCTACCGGCCGGTCTACGAGTGGCGCACGCAGCGGCCAGGGGGCGCGCGGCTGGCCTAGAATGGCCCTCCCGAGCGAGGAGGCGCGTCGTGGGCACCGCGGTCATCGTCGTCGACGTCCAGAACGACTTCACCGAGGGCGGCAGCCTGGGCGTGAACGGCGGCGACGCCGTCGCCGCGGGCATCACCGCGTTCCTGCGCGCGCACCGCGACCGCTTCGACCTCGTCGTCGCCTCGCGCGACTGGCACCTCCCCGACGAGCCGAACGGCGGGCACTTCCCGCCCGCTGGCGTCGAGCCCGACTACCGCACGACGTGGCCGCTGCACTGCCTGCAGGGCACGCCCGGTGCGGACTACGACCCGGCGCTCGACGCCGCGCTGATCGACGTCGGGGTCCTCAAGGGGGTCGGTGAGCCCGCCTACTCGGCCTTCGAGGGCGCGACGGCGGACGGCACGCCGCTCGACGAGGTCCTCGCGGCCCACGCGATCGACGCGCTCGCCGTCTGCGGCATCGCCACCGACTACTGCGTCCTGCAGACCGTGCTCGACGCCCGCGCGCGGGCGCTGCCCGTCGCGGTGCTGGAGGACCTGATGGCGGGCGTGGCGCCCGACAGCTCCGCCGCCGCGCTGGCGCGGATGCGGGAGGCGGGCGCCGTGGTCGAGCCGAGCGCGGCCTACCTCGCGAAGGCGGGCTGAGACGACCCGCCGCGACCCGCACCCGAGGCGCCGCGTCGGCCTCCTCGCGACGTCGGCGATCGCCCTCGCCCTCGCCGTCGTCCTCGTCGGCTGCGGCGACGCCGGCTCCGGCACGGCCGCGGAGTCCGCGGCGACGGCCCCCGCGGCCCCGGACGCGACCCTCGCCGCCGCGGTGTCCGAGGCCGTGTCGACTGCTGAGGCATCCGACCCCGCGATGACGACCGCGGGCTGCGCCGACGACGCGCTGACGCTGGTCGTGCAGCAGGAGATCGCCGCCCTCAACGCGGTGACCACGGTGATCTCGCGCGACTGGTTCATCGACGCGGAGGTGCAGGCGGACGGGATCGAGCGCGTCGGGATGGTGCTGGTCGAGCTCGAGGCCCAGGCGCAGGCGCTGCAGGCCTGCGCCGACGAGGCGACGGCCGAGCAGGCCGCGCTGATCGAGCCGGCGCTGGCTGCGATCGCCGCCGCCCGCTCCTTCACCCGGCTCACCCTCGACATCGCCGAGGGGCGCACGATCGAGCAGGGGCAGAAGGAGCTGCGCCGCCGGCGCCCCGCGATGGAGCGGGAGACGGCGCGTCTGACCGGCTCGCTCGAGGCGCTCAGCCGGAGCTGGGAGCGCTGGCAGGCCGAGCGGGGCGGCTAGGCCGCCCCGGCGCCGCTACCAGGCGTCCCAGTGGATCCGCGCATCGATGTCGTCGCGCGGCGCCGGCCGGAACGAGTCGCCCGTGTAGTAGCCGGTGGTCAGGAGGCAGCTCTGGGTGACGTCGT
>CAIQOY010000220.1 GCA_903873565.1 uncultured Actinomycetes bacterium | reverse complement strand
GGCGCCGCCGCAGATGAACAGGATGTTCGTCGTGTCGATCGAGAGGAACTCCTGGTGCGGGTGCTTGCGGCCGCCCTGCGGGGGCACCGACGCGACCGTCCCCTCGAGGATCTTGAGCAGCGCCTGCTGGACGCCCTCCCCCGAGACGTCGCGCGTGATCGAGGGGTTCTCCGACTTGCGGGCGACCTTGTCGACCTCGTCGATGTAGATGATCCCGGTCTCGGCCTTCTTGATGTCGTAGTCGGCGGCCTGGATCAGCTTGAGCAGGATGTTCTCGACGTCCTCGCCGACGTAGCCCGCCTCGGTCAGCGCGGTGGCGTCCGCGATCGCGAACGGCACGTCGAGGATCCGGGCGAGCGTCTGCGCCATCAGCGTCTTGCCGCAGCCGGTGGGGCCGAGCAGGAGGATGTTGGACTTGCCCAGCTCGACCTCATCCTCGGCCTCGGCGGCCATGCGGACGCGCTTGTAGTGGTTGTAGACGGCCACGGCCAGCATCCGCTTGGCCTCGTCCTGGCCGACCACGTAGTCGTTGAGGACGTCCCAGATCTCCTGCGGGGCCGGCAGCGCGCGGCCCTCGAGCGTCGACGGGGCCTTCAGCTCCTCGTCGATGATCTCGTTGCAGAGATCGATGCACTCGTCGCAGATGTAGACGCCGGGACCGGCGATCAGCTTGCGCACCTGGCGCTGGGTCTTCCCGCAGAAGGAGCAGAGCAGCTGCTCGCCGGTGTCCCCCGTGCGGGTCATCTCAGCGGTGCTCGATCACCTGGTCGATGATGCCGTACTCCCGCGCCTCCTCGGCGCTCATGAAGTTGTCGCGCTCGGTGTCCTGCTTGACCTTCTCCGCGGGCTGGCCGGTGTTCTCGGCGAGCAGGCGGTCGAGGTTCCGGCGCATGTCGATGATCTCGCGGGCGTGGATCTCGATGTCGGTGGCCTGGCCCTGGAAGCCGGCCGAGACCTGGTGGATCAGGATCTTCGAGTTCGGCAGGGCCATCCGCTTGCCCTTCGCGCCGCCGGCGAGCAGGAAGGCGCCCATCGACATGGCGATGCCGACGCAGATCGTCTGCACGTCCGGCTTGATGAACTGCATCGTGTCGTAGATCGCCATGCCGGCGTAGACGGAGCCGCCGGGGCTGTTGATGTACAGCGCGATGTCCTTGTCCGGGTCCTCGGACTCGAGGTGGATCAGCTGCGCGACGATCAGGTTGGCGATCTGGTCATCGACCGGCGTGCCGAGGAAGATGATGCGCTCGCTGAGGAGGCGCGAGTAGATGTCGAACGCGCGCTCGCCGCGCGACGTCTGCTCGACGACCATGGGGACAAGAGGACTCACGATGTGCCCTTTCGGTGGGTGGGGTCAGGATTCCTGCTCGGGGTCGGCCGACGCGTCGTCGGCCTCCTCCCCATTGTGCTCCGCAGGGGCCGCGTCGGCGGCCGAACCGGAGCGCGCGTTCGCGCGGGCCTCGGCCTCCTCGGGCGTGATCGCCTTCGCGGCCTCGACGGCGTGGTCGAGCCCGTTCTTGAGCACCAGGTCGCGGCGGACGTCCTCGCGCATGGCGGCGTCCCCCATGATGCGCTCGACGACCTCGTCGCCCTCGCCCTCCGCGGCGGCCTGCTCCGCGATGAAGGCGCGCAGGTCGTCGTCCGTGACGGCGATCCCGTGGCGCTCGATGTAGGCGTCGAGCGCGAGCTCCTCGCGCACCTCGCGCTCGCACTCGGGGGCGAGCTCCATGGCCAGGGTGTTGAGATCGCGGCCCATCATGCGCAGGTACTGCTCGAGCTCGATGCCCTGCTGGCCGAGCGAGCGGGCCATCGACTGCAGCCGGTCGTCGATGCGGCGGCCGACCATCGCGGACGGCACGTCGACCTCGACCTGGGCGCCGAGGTCCTGGAGCACGTTGCGGCGGAACTGCCCGTCCGCCTCGCGCTCGAGGTTCTGCTCGCGGCCTTGGCGGATGTCGTCCTTCAGCTCCTGCAGCGTGTCGAAGCCGGCGACCTGCTTGGCGAACTCGTCGTCGAGGTCGGGCAGCACGCGGACGCGCACCTCCTTGACCGAGACGGCGAAGACGGCGTCGCGCCCGGCCAGCTTCTTGGGCTTCTGCTCCTGCGGCAGCGTGACCGTGACCTCGCGGGACTCGCCCGCCTGCATCCCGATCAGCGCCTCGTCGAGCTCGTCGAGCAGGCGCCCGGCGCCGGCCTCGACCAGGAGGTCGGTGGCCTGCGCGTCCTTGATCGCCTTGCCGTCGATCGTGCCCTGCATGTCGACGAGGACCTGGTGCCCGCTCTCCACCGCGACCGCGGCGACCTCGAAGGTCGCGCCGGCGGCGCGGATCCGCTCGACCTCCTCGTCGACGTAGTCGTCGGGGACGGTGAGGTCGGGCTTGACCGCGGCCAGCTCGAGCGTCGCCGGCAGCGTCGCCCTGGGCGGCACCTGCACGGTGCCCGTGAACGTGAACGGGGCGCCCTCGACCGGGAGCTCGTCCCAGTCGATCTCCGGCTGGCCGATGCCGTCGACCCCCGCGGCGGCCAGCGCGCGGCGCCACCAGCCGTTGATGTGGGAGCGCAGGGCTTCATCGCGGACGGCCTCCTCACCGAGGCGCTGGCGGACGACGGCCACCGGGGCCTTGCCCTTGCGGAAGCCCGGCAGGCGGACGTCCTTGGCGAGGTCCGACAGGGCGTGCTCGAAGGCGTGGTCGACGTCGTGGGCGTCGATCTCGACGCGGATCCGGACCTTGTCGTCCTCGAGGGTCTCTACGGCGGTCTGCATGCTGCTCGTCTCTCCGGCGGTTCACCCGTTGGCGGGGCACGGATGGTAGGCGATCCGCGCGGGCCGTCCGGTCAGTGCGGGAGCGGCCGGCCCGCGTGCCGGCTCAGAACAGCAGGTCGAGCGTGACGCCCGCGGGATTCCCGAGCTGGACCAGCCGGATCGCGGAGTAGACGAGGATCACCGCGCCGACCGCGCCCAGGCCGATCTTGATCCGCTCCTGCCGCACGAGGCTGGCGACGCCGAAGAGGAACAGGGAGATCGCGATGATGATCGAGAGGACGTCGAAGTCGCTGCCCAGCCCGTCCTTCAGCGTCGCCTCGTCGAACTTGGCCTGCGCGTCCTCATCGAGCGCGGCGGCGTCGTCGAAGGCGGCCGTGGACCAGGCCGGGTTGTCCTCGGTGAACGGCGTGTCGTAGCCCGCCGAGTCGGGCTGCTCGATCCACCAGTCGATCGCGGCTGCGAGGTCCTCGGTCATCAGCGAGCTGTAGATGTAGTCGGCCGTCGACTCGTCGCCGGCGTTCGACGCCTTGGCGAACTCGAGGAAGAGGGCCTCGTCGGCGATGTCGGTGGCGCTGGCGTCGTTATAGGCCTGCGAGGCGGTGTCGGAGAGCCGGATCCCCTCGCTGTAGGCGGCCGTCACGGCCCCGCCCAGCTGCGCGCTCTGGAACGTCGACCAGGCGGTCAGGATCGCCGCGATGCCGAGCAGGATCGCGATCACGATCTCGGTGCGGTCGAGCGTGCGCTGGCGGCGCTCCTCCTCGGCCTGCGCCGGGTCCACCGATGCCTCGTCCGCTGCCATCCCCGCGTCCTCCCCGCCGCGCCGCCCGGGATGGACGGCGCCTCGCGGCGGATGCTACCGCGTGGCCTCCCCGGACGCCAGCGGCGATGCGGGCGGGAGGACTCGAACCTCCACGGGGTCGCCCCCACCGGGACCTAAACCCGGCGCGTCTGCCGTTTCGCCACGCCCGCGCTCGGCGACACGGTATCCGAGGGGCTCAGTCGTCGTCGCCCTCCCCCGCCTCCTCGTCGTCGCGCTCGTCCTCGTACCCGTCGTCGTCCTCCTCCTGCTCGTCCTCCCATGCGTCGTCGTCCTCGTACGCCGCTGCAGGCGCGCCGGCCACGGACGGCGCCGCGGCCTCCGCGACGGGCTGGGAGGCGGCCACGCGCACGACGGGCGCGGGCTCCGGTGCCGGGGCCGGCCGGCGCAGGCGCACCTGCTTGACCGGGGCGAGCCCGCCGGCGAAGGCCG
>CAIQOY010000219.1 GCA_903873565.1 uncultured Actinomycetes bacterium | reverse complement strand
GCACTCGTCCATCTCGTGGGTGACCCCCGGGATCTCGGCGAGCTTCGCGCGCAGGAAGTCGCGCGCCTTCACCCAGTCGTCGGTCCAGGCCAGCCGGCGGGCGCCGTCGGGGCCGCCCGTGAGGGCGCGCAGCTCCTCGAGGTCGGCGACGACGCGGGCGGGGTCGAAGGCGGCGAGGGCCATGGGCGGCAGGATATCCGGTCCGGGCGGCCGGGGATCGACCGTCAGCGCAGGACGCCGCGGGCGGCCTGCTCGGCCGCGTCCGCGAGCACGAACGCCGCGGCACGCTCGCCCACCATGATCGCCGTCATGCAGAGGTTGACCGAGGGGATGGTCGGGAAGACCGAGGCGTCGGCGATCCGCAGGCCCTCGAGGCCGCGGACGCGGAGCGACGGGTCGACGACGGCACTCTCGTCGTCGGCCGCGCCCATGCGGCACGTGCCCGAGGGGTGGTACACGGTGTTCGATGACTCGCGCACGAAGGCGGCGATCTCCGCCTCGGACTCGCCCACCGGTGCGACCTCCCGCACCGCCCAATCCCGCAGGGGGGTCTCGCGGACCATGCGCCGGGCGTGCCGGAACGCCTCGACCAGGACCCGCTCGTCCTCGCCACCGGGGTCCGTGAAGTAGCGCGGATCGATGACGGGCGGTGCTGCGGGGTCGGCGGAGCGGAGCCGCACCTCCCCGACGCTGCACGGCTTCGCCACGTTCGGGACGATGCAGAAGCCGTGCTCGGGCATCGCCACCTCGACGCCGGCGACCGTCAGCGGGGCGTAGTACGGCTGGGTGATGACGTGGGCGTAGGCGTCGAACCCGTCGAGGCCGTCACGGGTGCGCAGGAACACGCCGTTCTCGGCGCTCTGCAGGCTCGGGCCCGTGGGCCGATCGGTCTCGATCACGAGCGGGATCTCGACGTGGTCCCGGAGGTTGCGCCCGACAGCGGGCAGATCGTGGACCGGATCGATCCCGAGGGCCGCCAGCTCCTCGGCCGGGCCGATGCCGGACAGCAGCAGCAGGCGCGGCGTGTCGATCGCACCCGCGGCGAGGATCACCTCGCGGCGCGCGGTGATGGGCCCGCGGCTCGTGTGCACCGTGCGCGCCACTCCATCCGGGTCGACCTCGATGCGTCCGACCCACGTCTCGAGCAGCAAGGTGATGCCCGCCGGCAGGTCGCTGAGCGGGTACAGGTAGGCCACGGCCGTGGACTGACGCACCGCATCCCGCTCGTTGAGGTAGAGCCAGCCTGCGCCCTCGACGAGATCATCGCCATGGACGTCGACCTCCGGCAGCCCAAGATCGAGGGCGGCGGCGTGGACCGCCTGCGCACACGCGCTCTCGGCGGGCGCGCGATGCACGTTGACCTGCTTCGCGGCGCGCATGTAGTGGGGTCGACACGCTTCGGGCCCCCAGCCCTCGCCCCCGAGCGCCTCCCACTCGCGCAGGTCGCGGTCCGGCGGGATGAAGGCGACGGTGTCGTTGTGGCCGGAGCACCCGCCGAGCATCTTCGCCCGGCTCTGCCGGATTCGGCTGTTGCCCCGCGCCTGCGGGGCGATCGCGTAGTCGTAGTCGTACGTGGAGTTGCCCAGCAGGGGCACCGAGCCGTGATAGCCGAGCACGAGCGGATCGTGCTCGAACGCGCGCCCCCCCTCGATCAGGCAGATCGTGGCGTCGGGCGCCGCATCGGCGATGCGACGCGCGATCACGCAGCCGGCTGTGCCGCCCCCGACGATGATGACGTCGTACGTGGAGGTCGCCGACGCCTCTGCCACGTTGATATCGTATCAGATATTGCT
>CAIQOY010000218.1 GCA_903873565.1 uncultured Actinomycetes bacterium | reverse complement strand
TGGCGGCGCCCGCGATCGAGGCGGTCAAGACGGGCGCGGTGCGCTTCCACCCCGAGCGGATGGCCAAGATCTACCTCGACTGGATGGAGGCGATCCGCCCCTGGTGCGTGTCGCGCCAGCTCTGGTGGGGCCACCGGCTGCCGGTCTGGTTCGCGCCGGACGGCACGTTCGTCGTGCAGGTCGACCGCCCCGACGGCGAGGGCTGGGAGCAGTCGACGGACGTCCTCGACACCTGGTTCTCGTCGGCGCTCTGGCCCTACGCCACGCTCGGCTGGCCCGAGTCGACGCCGTCGCTCGAGACGTGGTACCCGGGGAACGTCCTGGTCACGGGCCGCGACATCATCAACCTGTGGGTCGCGCGGATGATCATGACCGGCATCGAGTTCGCCGGCGGGATCCCGTTCACCGACGTCTACATCAACTCCACGATCCAGGCCGCCGACGGCCGGCGCATGTCGAAGTCGCTCGGCACGGGCGTCGACCCGCTCGACCTGATCGACAGGTACGGGGCCGACGCGACCCGCTACGGCCTGCTCAAGATGTGCTCCACGCAGGACGTGCGCTTCGCCGAGGGCATGATCGACGAGGGCCGCGGCCTCGCCAACAAGCTCTTCAACGCGACGCGGCTCGTCCTGCTCAACGCGGACCCCGAGGCGCGCCCGGCCCCGAACGGGCTCGAGGCCGCCGACCGCTGGATCCTCGACCGGCTCGCCGCCGTGATCGAGGAGGTGACGGCCGACTTCGAGGCGTACCGCTTCTCGCAGGCCGTCAAGGCGCTCTACGCCTTCGTCTGGAACGAGTTCTGCGACTGGTACCTCGAGGCGATCAAGGCGCGCCTCTACGGCGACGACGCGGCCTCCAGGCGCGCGGCCTCGGAGACGGCGCTCCTGGTCATCGAGCGCACGCTCGCGCTCCTGCACCCCGTGATGCCGTTCGTGACGGAGGAGCTGTGGGCGCTGGTGCCCGACCGTGCGGGCCTGCTGGCCCGCGCGCCCTTCCCGGGCAGCGACGGCATCCCGCGCGATCCGGACGCCGCGGCCACCGTCGGCGCGGTGATCGAGGCCGTGCAGGGCGCCCGGCGCCTGCGCCAGGACGCCGACCTCGGCCCGCGCGCGGAGCTCGTCGCGGTCCTGCAGGGCGAGGGCGCCGACCGGCTGCACGCCGAGGCGGGCCTGCTCGCGGCGCTCGGCGCCGTGCGGCTCGTCGACGCGGCCGACGCCGGCCCGGCGGTGCCGCTGCGCGCGGGCACGGCCACGCTGCGGGTCCAGGGCGCGGACCTCGCCGACAAGCTGCGCAGCCGGCTCGAGCGGCGCCTCGCCGAGGCCCGCGACGAGCAGAAGAAGGCCGAGGGCAAGCTCGGCAACGCCAAGTTCGTCGAGCGGGCGCCCGCCGAGGTGGTGGCGGAGGAGCGCGAGCGCGCCGAGCGCTTCGGCCGTGACGCCGCCGAGCTCGAGGCGCAGCTCGCGGCGCTGGGCGGCGACTGACGTGGCCGACCGCGCGGACGCGATCCTCGCCGGGCGCGGGATGTTCGGGATCGAGCTCGGCACGGAGCGGATCCGTGCGGTGCTGGCCCGGCTCGGCGACCCGCAGACCCGCTTCCGCGCCATCCACGTGGTCGGCACGAACGGCAAGTCGTCGACCGCGCGCTTCGCCTGCGCCGGCCTCGCCGGCTGCGGCCTCTCGGCCGGGGCCTACCTCTCGCCGCACATCGCGGGCTGGCACGAGCGGGTGCTCGTCGCCGCGCCCCTCGCCGACCCCGAGCCGATCGCGGCCGAGCCCTTCCTGGCCGCCCTCGAGGCGGCCGAGGCGGCCGCCGCTGCGGTCGACGCCGAGCGGGGCGGGACCACGACCCAGTTCGAGCTCCTGACCGCGGCCGCGTTCCTCGCCCTGGCCGAGGCCGGGGTGGAGGTCGCCGTGGTCGAGGCGGGCCTCGGCGGGCGGCTCGACGCCACCAACGTGCTGGACGCGCCCGTCGTGGTGCTGACCGGCGTCGCCCTCGACCACACCGAGCACCTCGGCGAGACGCGCGAGCTGATCGCCGCCGAGAAGCTCGCGGTGCTCGCGCCCGGCGCCGTGCTGGTGGCCGGCGGCATGGACGACGGGATCCGCCCGACCGTGGAGGCGATCGCCACCGAGCGCGGCGCGGCCCGCGCGATGCTGCTCGGCCCGGGCGCCTTCGACCAGGACCTGCCCGACCTCGCCGCCGCCGGCACGTTCCAGCGCGGCAACGCCACGCTCGCCCTCGGCGCGGTCGCGGCGCTGGCCGGCGACCGCTTCGACCCCGTCGGCGCGCTGCGCGCCATCAGCCGGGTCACGGTGCCGGGCCGGCTCGAGGTGATCGCCCGCTACCCGCTCGTGATCCGCGACGCCGCCCACAACCCCGACGGGGCGCGCACGCTCGCGCGCGACCTGCCGCGCGCGGTCGGCGGCGCGACGCCGGTGGTGGCCGTGGTGGCGCTCCTCGCCGACAAGGACGCCGACGGCGTGCTCGCGGCGCTGGCCCCCGTGGTCGACCGCTTCGTGCTCACCGAGACCGCGTCGGAGCGGGCGCTGCCCGCCGCGCGGCTCCTCGAGCTCGCCGAGGCGCAGGGGCTCGAGGCCGAGGTCGCGCCCGACCCCGAGCAGGCGCTCGCCCGGGCGCGCCACCGGGCCGGGGGCCAGGGGGCCGTGGTGGTCTGCGGCAGCCTGACCCTGCTCGCCGCGCTGGCCTAGACGATCAGCCGGCCCACGACGTAGCCCACCGCGTAGAAGAGCGCGATGATCGCGAGGAGCAGCGCGATCGCGAAGAGCACGACGGCGGGACGGCCGGTCACGGGCTGATCGTACCGGCCGCGCCCCGACCGGCGCCGAGGCCCGGGGGGAATCCGCGCGCCGAGGGCGAATAGGCTCCCCGGAGACCCCCGATGCCGTTCGTCCTCGCCGCCGACAACCCGCTGCAGCCCGTCATCGACGTCTACGAGTCGCCCGCGTTCCGCGCGGGCGTCCGGCTCGCGCTGCTCCTCGTCGTCGTGCTCTGGCTCGCGCTCGCCCTGTGGGTCTACAAGGACGCGCGCCGGCGCATGGACGACCCGATCCTGATCGGCGTCGCCGTCGCCGCGGGGCTCCTGTTCCCGTTCATCGGGCCGTTCGTCTACCTGTTCCTGCGCCCGCCGGAGTATCTCGACGACGTGCGCGAGCGCGAGCTCGAGATCCGGCTGATGGAGCGCCGCTTCGGCGGCGCCGAGGTCTGCCCGTACTGCGCGGGCCCCGTCGAGGCCGACTTCATCGTCTGCCCGTCCTGCTCGACGCCGCTGCGCGAGCGCTGCGACGGCTGCCAGCGCCCGCTCGACCCGACCTGGGTGGTCTGCCCGTACTGCGCGGCCAGACCCCCGGCGCGGGCATGATTCCGTTCGAGCCGCGCCCGGCGGCCTGACGCCCACACGACCCCGGGGGACACCGATGGAGACCACGCTCGTCCTGCTCAAGCCCGACGCGGTGCGCCGCGGCCTGATGGCCGAGATCATCGGCCGCTTCGAGCGGCGCGGCTTCCGCTTCCGCGGCATGCGCCTGCTCCAGCTCGACCGCGCGACCGCCGAGCTGCACTACGCCGAGCACGCCGAGCGGCCCTTCTTCGGGGAGCTCGTCGACTTCATCACGTCGGGCCCGATCGTGGCCCTCGCCCTCGAGGCCGACGGCGCCGTCCAGACCGTGCGCGACATGATGGGCAAGACCAACCCGCTCGAGTCCGCGCCGGGCACCATCCGCGGCGACCTCGCGCTGGTCCTGTCCGAGAACGTGATCCACGGCTCGGACTCGCCGGAGTCGGCCGAGCGCGAGCTGGCGATCTACTTCCCCGACGGTCTGATCTAGGCCTCAGCGGACGCCGCCGGGGGAGCGCGTCGGGCTCCCGGCGGGGGTGCGCGTGCGCTTGCGCGCGAAGCGGCGCAGGCCGCCGTCGGGATCCGCCTCGGGCGGGTCGGCGGGCGGCTCGTCGCCCTCGTCGTCATCGTCCTCGTAGCCGCCGCGGGCCAGCCACAGGAAGACGCAGCCGGTGATGCCGGCGA
>CAIQOY010000217.1 GCA_903873565.1 uncultured Actinomycetes bacterium | reverse complement strand
TTGCCGAGGCCCTCCGCGAAGGCCAGCGCCTCGGCGTAGGCGGCCTCCTCGACGAGCGCGGTGCGCACCACCTCGACGAGCGGCATCACGGGCGCCGGGTTGAAGAAGTGCAGGCCGACAACGCGGCCGGGCCGGCCGCTGGCCTCGGCGATGCCGGTCACGGAGATCGCGGAGGTGTTGGTGGCGAGGATCGCCTCGGGCCGGGTCGCCTCGGCGAGCGCGGCGAAGAGCGCGCGCTTGGCCGCCGGGATCTCCGCGATCGCCTCGATCACGAGATCGCAGCCGGCGAGGCCCCCGACGTCCTCGGCCACGGCCAGCCGCGCGAGCGCCGCGTCGCGCGCCGCCTCGTCCAGCTGCCCCTTCTCGACGCGCCGCCCGAGCCCGCGGCGGACCGTCTCGAGGCCGCGCTCGCGGGCCTCGGCCGCGCCGTCCATGCCGACCACGGCGTGGCCCGCCTCGAGGCAGACCTGCGCGATCCCCGCGCCCATCGTGCCCAGTCCCACGACCCCGACCGTGATGCCCACGTCCTGCGCCTTCCGCTCGACTGCCCCGCAATCGTGCCGCAGACCGGCCCCGCGCGCCATCCCGGGGACGCTGCGGCTTCACCGCCTCGCGACAGGATCGCCCCGTCCGCCCCCGTATACTCAGCCGCGATGGGTGCCTTCCGCGATCGCGCCCGCCTGTCCCCGGGCGGCCCCGACGCGCCCCCGGGCGATGTCGTCGTGACCGTCGCCGCGAGCGAGGTGCGCGACGCCGCGGGCCGCACGCTGGCCGCGGCCACCGCCGGCGACCCCGGCGAGTCGCGCCGGCTGGTCGGCGAGCTGCGCACGGAGCGCGCCGGCCTCGCGCGCCGCTACCTCGAGCTGCGCGGCGACCTCGGCGGCCTCCTGATCGAGATGGCGCGCCGCGACCACTACAACCTCAACCTGCTGCGCCTCAAGGCCGCGGAGGCCGTCGGGGTCGAGCGGCGCGCGCAGGAGATCGACGGCGTGCTCGCCGTGCACGCCGCCGGCGCCCGCCAGACGCTGCCGCCCGGCTCCGTGGCGATGACCGCCTCGCGCTGCGCGACCTGCACGGGCCAGATCCCGGCCGACGCCAACTTCTGCGCCTACTGCGGCACGCCGACGCGATGACGGACGACGACCAGCCGACGCTCGACGGGGCCGCGACCCCCGGGCCCGCCTTCGAGCCGCCGCTGCCGGCCGCCGACGTGCGCCGCTGCCCGGCCTGCCTGTCGCCCGTGCGGGCCGACCAGCGCTACTGCCTGGAGTGCGGCGAGCGGCTGCAGGTCGACGAGATCCCCCCGCCCCCGGGCGGCGGCTCGGCGCTGGCCGAGCGCGGCTCGGCCGCGCTCGTGGTGGCGGCCGTGGTGCTGGTCCTGGTCGGGGTGGGCCTGTCCTGGGTGGCGCTGCGCGAGCCCGCGGACGACGGCGCGCAGACGACGGCCACCGACACGACGCCGACCGCGCCGACGGACACCGCGCCCACCGACACGCTGCCGACGGTGCCGACCGACACCGTCCCGACGGACACCGTGCCCACCGACACGACGGCGACCGACACGGTGCCGACGGACACGGGCGCGGCGAGCGGCGACTGGCCCGACGGGCTCAGCGCCTGGGCCGTGATCATCGCCTCGAAGGACCAGGCGCAGTTCACGGAGGCCGACGCGCGCGTGATCGCCGACGAGGCAACGGCGGCCGGCGTCCTGCAGACCGGCGTCCTCGACTCGTCCGCCTACCCGTCCCTGAACCCGGGCTACTGGGCCGTCTACTCCGGCCCCTACACGACCAAGGACGAGGCCGAGCAGGCCGCGGCGAACATCCGCACGCAGGGCTACCCCGAGGCCTACGCGCGCGAGGTCACGCCCTAGCCGGAGCGGGGTACGTGCGGATCCGCACAATGGCTTGTGCGGCGCATGTATCACGGCTACACTGCGTCGCGTGCGCTTAGCAGGCCTGCCCTGCGGAGTGCGCCGCTTACCCCCACCCGGCGCGTCGTGACGCGCCCCCCACGTTCACGCACGTCCGGAGACCACCACCGCCATGTTCCGATTCAGCCGCCAGATCTACATCGAGGTCAAGGACGCGGTCGACCCCGCGCCCGACACGATCTCGGTCGCGGAGGCCCGCCGCCGCATCCTCACCGCCTGCGAGAGCACCATCGAGCGCCTCGCCCGCGACGCCCGCTACTTCCCGAAGCCGGCCCGCAGCCTGTTCCAGGAGATCCGGTACTACTTCCCGATCACCGAGCAGGCCCGCGTGTACTACGTCTGCGAGCGCTACATCGGCCTCGCCCAGGAGTTCATCCGCGAGGAGCTCGAGCGCCAGGGCGAGGGCGTCGTCGCCCCCTGCCGCGCCACCACGCGCAAGGGCAAGCCCTGCCAGCGCACGCCGCTGCCGGGCCGCGAGTACTGCCCGTCGCACTCGCACCTCGAGGAGCACGCGCTCAGCTCGTAGCGCGGCCGCACCCGCACGCGCACGCCGAGGGGCCCGGGCATCCGCCCGGGCCCCTCGCGTTTGCGGGGCGCCCTAGCCGTCCGCGTCGAGCCCGAGCCGCAGCTGCTCGCCCTCGACCAGCCGCGAGACCGCGACGCCGAGCAGCCGCACGGGCGGCGGGCGGTCGCGCAGGGCGCGCGCCAGCGCGACCTCGGCGAGGCGCGCGATCTCGGCGGGGTCGGCCGTCGGCTGGGCGGCGGAGCGCGCCCGCGACAGGATCCGGAAGTCGGGGTAGCGCAGCTTGACCGTGACCGTGCGGGCCACCCTGCCCTCGGCGCGCAGCCGCTCGGCGACCTCGGCGGCGAAGCGCGCGGCGTGCTCGGAGAGGATCGCCGGGTCGGCGATGTCGTGGTCGAAGGTCTCCTCCGAGCCGATCGAGACCGACGGCCCGGCCTCGGCGAGGACCGGCCGCGGGTCGACGCCGCGGGCGCGCTCGCGCAGCTCGCGGCCGACCTGGCCGGGCAGGACGAGGCGCAGCGCGTCGTCGTCGAGGTCGGCGAGCTGGCCGACGCGCTCGAGGCCGGCCAGGGCGAGGCGCTGCTCGGCCTTCGGGCCGATCCCCGGCAGAGCGCGCAGGGGCAGGGGCGCGAGGAACTCCTCCTCGCGCCCGGCGGGGACCACGACCAGCCCCCGCGGCTTGTCGCGGTCGGAGGCGACCTTGGCCACGGTCTTGCCGGTCGCGCAGCCGAACGAGGCGCCGAGCCCCGTCTCCGCGAGGATCCGCCGCTGCAGGGCGCCGAGCACCCGGCGCGCGTCGCCGGCCGTGGCCGCCGCGCCGGTCAGGTCCAGGTAGCCCTCGTCGATGCCGACCTGCTCGACCACCTCCACGGCCTCGCGGACCAGCGCCCAGACGCCGTCGGAATGGCGCCGGTAGCGGGCGTGGTCGGGGCGCACGAAGACGGCGTCGGGGCAGCGGCGCAGCGCCTCCGCCGCGCTCATCGCCGAGCGCACGCCGAACACGCGCGCCTCGTAGGAGGCCGTCGCGACCACGCCGCGGCCGAGCGGGTCGCCGCCGACGACCAGCGGCCGGCCGGCCAGCTCCGGCTGCTCGAGGACCTCGACGGCGGCGAAGAAGGCGTCGAGGTCGAGGTGCGCGACGACGCGGGCCACGGCCCGAGGCTACCAGCCGCGATTCCCGCCTAGTCGGGGCATCGGACGGACCCGTGGCGGAGTCCGGAAAAGCCGCTGAACGCTTGCGCGGAGCCCGCCGGTTATGCGTATGCTGCTCCGCATGGGATGGCGGGGAGCACCGGGCGCGGCATGAGCCATGACGCCGACAAGCTGATCCGGCAGCTCTCGCTCGTCGCCTACATCATGGCGGAGAAGCGGCCGATCACCGCCCGCGACGCCAAGAACGCCGTCGAGGGCTACTACGACATGTCCGACGAGGCGTTCGCGCGGCGCTTCTACGCCGACCGCGCGGAGCTCCTGGCCCTCGGCGTGCCGATCACCTCGAACCGCGACGAGTTCACCGGCGAGGAGCTCTACACCCTGACCCGCGAGAACTACTTCCTGCCGCCCCTGCACCTGACGGACCGCGAGCTGGCCGCGCTCAACACGAGCCTGTTCCTGCTCGAGGGACAGTTCGCGTACGCGGCGCCCCTGCGCCTCGCCCTGCAGAACCTCGCGCTCGGCCGCCCCGGCGTGCTCGAGGGCTCGCCCGCGATCGGCGTCTCGCTCGACCTCTCGGGCGGCGGCCACTCCCCGGAGATCGCCGCCCGCCTGGCCAAGCTCGAGGGCGCGATCTCGAAGCAGAAGACGATCGTCTTCCCCTACTTCGCGATCAGCACCGGCAAGGAGCGGACCCGCACGGTCGACCCGTACGGGCTCTACTTCTCCGAGTCGCACTGGTACCTGGTCGGCCACGACCACGACCGCGACGCGATCCGCAACTTCCGCGTCTCGCGCATCAGGGGCGACATGCGCTTCCACACCCGCAAGGAGCGCGACTTCCGGCGCCCGGCGGAGTTCGACCCGGCCGACTACCGCGACCGCGCGCCCTGGGCCCTCGACGAGCCCGTCGGCGAGGCCGTCCTCCACGTCACCCCGTCGGCCGCGTGGCTCGTCGACCGCCTCTACAACAAGCACGGCGAGGTGACGACCCACGAGGACCGCTCCGCCACCTTCGAGACCGCGTACTCGGACCTCGACCGCCTCGTCGGGTGGATCCTCGGGCTCGGCGGCCAGGTGCTGCCGCTCGAGCCGGCCGAGGTCGTCGACGCCGTGGTGGCCGCGCTCGAGGAGGTCAAGGGCGCGCACGCGGGCGACATGCCCGCGATGAGCCCGCCGAAGCGGATCGTCGGCGACGGGGAGCCGCAGGCCGCCCGCCCCGCCAACCCGGTGGCGCCGGAGCGCTTCGCGGTGCTGCAGGCCCTGCTCGCGGACCTGCTCGAGACCTGCGGCACCGACCAGGCGGGCAGCATCCCGGCCAGCGTCCTGCAGGAGCGCTACCAGATCGACGACGAGGAGATGGTCGAGCAGATCAACCTCCTCAACCTCGTCAACTTCGGCGGCGGCTGCTACGCCGTCTACGCCGAGCTCGACGAGGAGGGCCTGGTCCACGTCCAGAAGGAGCTCTACGGCGAGGACTTCCGGCGCCCGGCGCGGCTGTCGCCGCTCGAGGCCAAGGCGATCCTGATGGCCCTCGACCTGGTCGGCCCGCAGATCGCCGGCCAGACCAACTCCACCCTCGCCGCGGTGCGCGAGAAGATCGAGATCGCCTGCGGCGGCGGCGTCCCCGGCGGCCAGCCCTCCACCACGGTCGGCGTCGGCGTCCCCGAGGACGTGATCGGCGAGATCTCGTGGGCGATCGAGCGCCACCGCCTCGTCCGCATCCGCTACCTCTCGCGCACCTCGAACGAGATCACCGAGCGCGTGATCGAGCCCTACCGGCTGCGCGGGGTCAACTCGGACTGGTACCTCGAGGCCTACGACACGGGCGCCGAGGGCGAGCGCACCTTCCGCATCGACCGGATCGAGTCGGCGGAGCGCCTGAAGGACACGTTCGCGCCGCGCGACGGCCTCACCAACATCGCCGAGCAGCGCGACGTGACCGGCAAGAAGGGCTCCGTCAGCATCTGGTTCTCGCCCGAGGTCGCGCTGCGCGAGGTCGAGGAGCGCAAGGACACCTCGCAGCTGCGCGACGGCGCGATCCTCGCCACCGTCACCTACGACTCCGAGCGCTGGCTCCAGGACGAGGTCATCAAGTACCGCGGGCACGCGATCCTGGTCGAGCCGGCCGCCCTGCGCGCCCGGGTGGCCCGCCGCGCGACCGAGATGCTCAAGGAGGTCCGCGGCGCGAAGCGCTCGGCCTCCTCGCGC
>CAIQOY010000216.1 GCA_903873565.1 uncultured Actinomycetes bacterium | reverse complement strand
GGAGCGGATCGACCTCCGCGCGGGCGACCTGCTCGACCCGGGCGTTCGCGGCACCTACGACCGCGTCCTGATCCCCTTCCGCAGCCTGCTGCACCTGCGCGACGACCATGAGCGCCTCGCCGCCCTGCAGGCTGCGCACGCGCTCCTCGCCGAGGGCGGCTACCTCGCCTTCGACGTCTTCGCGCCCACCCCGGAGGACATCACGGCCACGCAGGGCCGCTGGCACCACCGCGACTCGGGGGCGAGGGAGCGCGCCGACTGGCACCGCCCGGACGGCACCACGCACATCGAGGTCGAGATGCGCGGGCGCACGACGACGCTCGTCCTCCATCCGATCCCGGCGGAGCGCTGGCTGGCACTCACCGCGGAGGCGGGCTTCGAGGTGATCACCACCTGGGGCGACTTCACGGGCGGACCCGTGCGCGAGGACGGCACGGGCGACCTCGTGGTGATCGCCCAGCGAGTCGGATGATCCTCAGCCGCGGTTGGCGCCGTACGCGGCCGCCATGGCGATGGCTCCCGCCGCCGCCACGTTGAGCGACTCCGCGGCGTGCGACTGCGGGATTCGGCACACCACCTGCGCTCGCTCCCTGACCGCAGCGGGCAGGCCCTCGCGCTCGGCGCCGAGCGCGATCAGGACGGGCCCCGTCAGGTCGCAGTCGGCGAGATCGCGGTCGCCCTTGGCGTCCAGCGCCACGAGGCGCGCCTCGGGATAGGCCCGGGCCGGGTCGTCCACGGCCAGGGTGGGCACGGCGAAGGTGGCGCCCGTCGCCGCCCGCACCGCCTTCGGGGCAGTCGGATCGGCGCTCGGCGCCCCCAGCACGACGACCTCGGCGGCGAAGGCCGCGGCGGTGCGCAGGAGCGTGCCCACGTTGCCCGGGTCGGAGACGCCGCAGAGGACGAGCCCGACGCCGGAGAGCACCGCGGGCGGCTGCGGTAGGGAGTCGGTGCGCACCACCGCGATCACGCGGCTGCCCGACGCCACGCCGGAGACGCGATCCATCGCCTCGGCGGCGACCACCAGCGGCTCCACGCGCACTCCGGCGGGCACGGGAGCCCCCTCGCGCACGAGCAGGTCCTCGAGCACGGCACCGGCGCGGATCGCCGCCTCGACGTGGTCCTCGCCCTCGACGGCGAACAGCCCCTGCGCGCGCCGCTCGGACGTGCGCTGAAGCGCGCGCACGCGCTGCAACGCGGGGTTCCGCAGGCTGCGGATCGGCTCCACGCGGGTGCCGCCTAGGCGGCCAGCGCGGCCTTGGCCTTCTCGGCGAGGGCGCCGAAGGCCGCGGGCTCGTTCAGCGCGAGGTCGGCGAGGACCTTGCGGTCCGCCTCCACCCCGGCCTTCTTGAGGCCGTGCATGAACTGCGAGTACGAGAGGTCGTGCTGGCGGGCGCCCGCGTTGATGCGGACGATCCAGAGCGAGCGGAAGTCGCGCTTGCGCACCCGGCGGTCGCGGTAGGCGTAGTTGCCCGAGCGGGCGACCTGCTCCTTCGCGCGGCGGTAGAGCTTCGACTTGAGGCCCCAGTAGCCGGAGGCCTCCTCGAGGGTCTTGCGGCGCTTCTTCTTCGCGTGGACGGAGCGCTTGACGCGGGCCATCTGGAGTCCCTACCGCTTCCCGAGGAGGCGCAGGGCCTCCTTGTAGTCGGCCTTCGCCATCGGCTGGTCCTGGCTCAGCTTGCGGCGGCGCTTGGCGGTCATCTTGCCGCGCAGATGCGACTCCATGGCCTGGCGACGGGCGATCTTGCCCTTGCCGGACACCTTCATGCGCTTCTTGGCGCTGGAGTTGGTCTTGACCTTCGGCATCGTGCGTCCTCGAACTGCGCGGCAGATTACCCGTTGTCCGCGTCGGACGCGGCAGCAGGCTTCTTGGCGGCGGTGGTGGTGGTCTTCCGCGTCGTCGGCGCCTTCGGCTTCGGCTCGGCCTTGGGCTTGGCCGGGGCCTTCGGCTTGGCCGGCGCCTTGGGCTTCGCCTCGGCCTTGGGGGCCGCGGCGGCCTTCGGCTTGGCGGGCGCCTTCGGCTTCGCGGGGGCCTTCGGCGCCGCCGCAGCGCGGGGCTTGGCGGGCGCCTTCGGCTTGGCCGGGGCCTTCGGCTTCGCCGGGGCCTTCGCGGCCGCCGGGGCCTCGGCGGGCTCCTCGGCCACGACCTCGGCGACGGCCTCGACCAACTCGGGCTCCTCGACCGCGACCTCGGCGACGTCCTCGACCAGCTCCGGCTCCTCGACTGCCGGGGCGACCTCGGCGACCGGCGCGGACTCGGCCACGACCTCGACCACCTCGACGACCTCAGCCACCGCGGGCTCGGGCTCCGCGGCCACGGGCTCCGGCGGGGCGGCCGGCGCCGCGGCGACGGGCGCCGGGGCGGGCTTGGCGACGGGGGCGGGCTTGACGGCGGGGGCGGGCCTGGCGGGGGCCTCCCCGTCCTCGCCCTCGGCCTTGCCGTCCTCCTTCAGCAGCTGCTTGGAGGGCGCCAGCATCATCACCATGTTGCGGCCGTCCTGCAGCGGCTCGGACTCGATGACCGCGAGCTCCTTGAGGTCCTCGGCGAGGCGCAGCAGCAGGTCGCGGCCGCGCTCGGGGTGCGTCATCTCGCGCCCGCGGAACATGATCGTGACCTTGACCTTGTCGCGGTTCTTGAGGAACCGGATCACGTGCCCGCGCTTCGTCTCGTAGTCGTGCTGGCCCACCTTCGGGCGCAGCTTGATCTCCTTGATGACGATGACGTTCTGGTGCTTGCGCGCGAGCTTGGCCTTCTGCTCCTGCTCGTACTTGTACTTCGAGTAGTCCATCACCCGGCAGACGGGCGGGCGCGCGTCGGCGGCCACCTCGACGAGGTCCAGGTTCAGGTTCCACGCGTACTCCAGCGCGTCATCCCGATCCTTGACCCCGATCTGCTCACCATCTGCGCCGATCAGGCGCACCTGCGGTACGCGAATGGCCTCGTTGATGCGGACACGCGGCTCCTCCGGGGGACGGTCGAAACCGCGGCGTGGCCTCAAGGCTGGTGCTCCGTGCGCAAGGGTGATGGTCTCCGTTCGGCTATCGGGTGAATCGCGGCGGGCCCGGGGCCGGCCGACGCGGGCGATCGTAGCACGGTACGGACGCCCCGCCCCCGCGCTCCGACCGCATCGTTACGCGGTTTCCCCCGCGTCGTGCGCGGTCTGCGACGGGCTACGCGCCGTGGATCACGCGGGCGTCGCGCTCCCGCGCGAGCTCCTCGACGACCTGGGCGAGCGGCTGGGTGCCGAGGTCGTGCCCGCCGTGGCGGCGCACCGCCGCCGCGCCCGCCTCGGCCTCGCGGTCGCCGATCACCAGCATCGCGGGCACCTTCTGGGTCTCGGCCTCCGCGATGCGCTTGCCGATCGACTCGCCGCGGGCGTCGACCTGGGCGCGCAGCCCCGCCGCCTTGAGCGTGGCGCAGGCCAGGTCGGCGGCCTCGTGGTGGCGGTCCGAGATGGGCAGCACGACGGCCTGCACGGGCGCCAGCCAGAGCGGGAAGGCGCCGCCGTAGTGCTCGATCAGGATGCCGATGAAGCGCTCGAAGCTGCCGAGCAGCGCCCGGTGGATCATCACGGGCCGGTGGTCGCGATCGTCGGAGCCCGTGTAGACCAGCTCGAAGCGGTCCGGCAGGTTGAAGTCGAGCTGGACCGTGCCGCACTGCCAGGAGCGCCCGAGGGAGTCCGTCAGGTGCAGGTCGATCTTGGGCCCGTAGAAGGCGCCGTCGCCCTCGTTGACGCGGTAGTCGATGCCGCGCGCCTGCAGGACGCGGTGCAGGGCCTCCTCGGCCTTGTCCCAGATGCCGTCGTCGCCGACCCGCACCTCGGGCCGCGTGGAGAGCTCGATCCGGTAGTCCATCGCGAACAGCTCGTAGAGGTCGAGGGCGAAGCCGAGCACGCCCTGCACCTCCTCCTCGATCTGGTCGACGGTGATGAAGAGGTGCGCGTCGTCCTGCGTGATGTGGCGCACCCGCATCAGGCCGTGCAGGGTGCCCGACGGCTCGTGGCGGTGCACGAGGCCGACCTCGTTCATGCGCAGCGGCAGCTCGCGGTAGGAGCGCCGCTCGCTCTTGAAGATCATGCAGTGCGCCGGGCAGTTCATCGGCTTCATGCCGAAGGCGCGCTCCTCGATCTCGAGCAGGTACATGTTCTCGCGGAACTTGTCCCAGTGGCCCGAGGTCTTCCAGAGGTCGGACGCGTAGAGGATCGGCGTCTTCACCTCCTGGTAGCCGCGCGCCCCGTTCTCGTCGCGCCACATGTCGACGAGGGTGTTCCAGACGACCATGCCCTTCGGGTGCCAGAAGGGCGCGCCCGGCGAGGCGTCGTTGAACGAGAAGAGGTCCAGCTCGCGCCCGAGCCGGCGGTGGTCGCGCTTGAGCGCCTCCTCGATGTTGTGGAGGTGCTGGTCGAGGTCCTCCTGCGTGAAGAAGGCGGTGCCGTAGACCCGCGTCAGCATCGGCCGGCTCGCGTCGCCGCGCCAGTAGGCGCCGGCCAGGTGCGTGAGCGTGAAGGCCTTGATCGGCCCCGTGTCCTGCAGGTGCGGGCCGCGGCAGAGGTCCGTGAAGTCGTCCTGCGTGTAGACCGTCAGGGGCTCGTCGACCGGCAGGTCGTCGATCAGCTCGACCTTGTAGCCCTCGTCCTCGTCGACGAAGCGCTGGCGGATCTCCTCGCGCTCCACCGTGCCGCGCTCGAACGGGTGGCGCGTCTTGAGGATCCGGCGCATCTCGTCCTCGAGGCGCTTGAGGTCGGCCTCGCCGATCTGCTCGGGGAAGTCGAAGTCGTAGTAGAAGCCGTTGTCGATCGCCGGGCCGATCGAGATCTTCACGCCCGGGAAGACGTGGCGGGCGGCCTCGGCGAGCACGTGCGCCGTCGAGTGGCGCAGCACGGGCAGGGCCTCGGGGTCGCCGACGCGCAGGATCCGCACGGTGGCGCCGTCGGGCAGGGGCAGGCGCAGGTCGCGCAGCTCGCCGTCGACCTCGATCGCCGCGGCCGCCTTGGCCAGGCGCTCGCCGATCGCGCGGGCGCAGTCGAGCCCGGTCGCGCCGTCGGGCAGGTCGAGCGCGGTGCCGTCGGGGAGATGGACCTTCACGGACCGCAGGCTACCAACCGGCGGCCGCCGGGCGGGTCGGACCGGCGCCTCAGGCGAGGACGAACGACGTCATCGCGTGGAAGTCGCGGACGCGCCCGTCGACCTCGTCGCGGCACAGCCGCTGCACCCGCTCCGTCCCGAACTCCTCCACGTTGAAGGAGGCGACGATCGAGCCGTAGGCGACGGCGCGGCGCAGGTGCTCGAGGTCGGGGCTGGTCTGGCCCGAGGCGGCCAGGTAGCCGACGAAGCCGCCGGCGAAGGAGTCCCCCGCACCCGTGGGGTCGAAGACCTCCTCCAGCGGGTAGCCCGGCACCCCGAAGAAGCGGCCGTCGACGAAGAGCGCCGCGCCGTACTCGCCGCGCTTGATCACGACGATGCGCGGGCCGAGCGCGCTGATCGCGCGAGCCGCCTTCAGCAGCGTGGCCTCGCCGGTCAGCTGGCGCGCCTCGCCGTCGTTGAGGATGACCGCGTCGACCTCGCCGATCGCCGCCGTCAGGCTGTCCTTGGCGATCTCGATCCAGAGGTTCATCGAGTCGAGGGCCACGAAGGCCGCGTTCGACTGGGCGCGCACGGAGCGCTGCAGGTCGGGCTGTATGTTGCCGAGGAAGAGCACCGGCGCGTCGCGGTGCGCGGCGCCGAGCTGCGGGTCGAAGTGCTCGAACACGCCGAGCCGGGTGTCGAGCGTCTCCGCGACGTTGAGGTCGTAGCCGTAGCGGCCCTCCCAGGCGAACGTGGTCCCGCCCGGCACGACCTGGATGCCGCTCGTGTCGATCCCCCGCTCCGTCAGCACCGGCTCGCCGTCGAAGTCGTCGCCCACGACCCCCACCACGCCGACCTCGGTGAAGAGCCGCGCGGCCAGCGAGAAGTGGACGGCGGAGCCGCCCAGCGCCCGCTCGCGGCGCCCGAAGGGCGTCTCGAGGGAGTCGTACGCGATCGAGCCGACGGCGACCAGGCGGGGCACGGCCGGGACCCTAGCAAGGAGCCTAGGCCCGCGCCGTGCGCCCCGGCATGCAGCGCTCGCCGGCGTGGACGGCCTCGAGCGCCTGCCAGTCCATCACCCAGATCGCGCGGCGCTCGATCGAGCAGATGCCCTCGGTGCGCAGCCAGCCCGACACCTTGGTCAGGGTCTCGCGCGTCGTGCCCGTCATCTCGGCCAGCGCGCCGTGCGTGAGGCGCACGTCGAGGCGGACGCCCTCCGGGGTGACCTTGCCGAAGTGGTCGGCCAGCTCCAGCACCACGCCGGCGAGGCGCGCCGGCACGGGCTGGAAGGCGAGCGCGGCGAGCCGCTGCTCGGCGGCGCGCAGGCGCTGCGCGCTCGACTGCGCGAGGCTGCGCGCGATCAGGGGGTCGACGGCGGCCAGGGACTCGAGGTCGCGGGTCGGCACGCGCAGCACCTCGCACTCGACGAGCGCCTCGACCTGCTCCGTCGCCTCGTCGGCGGCGTACGGCAGCCGGCCGAAGGCCATCCCGCCGTCCAGGAGGCCGCTGGTCAGGCAGCGGCCGTCGTGGTTGACGCGCACGGCGCGGGCCACCCCCGAGACCAGCACGTAGGTGCAGGGCTCCTGGTCGGCCACGCCGGAGATCGTCTCCCCGCGCTCGTACGTGCGCAGGTGGAACGCGCTGGCGGCGCGGTTCGCGCGGTCGGGCGACAGGCCCTCGAAGAAGGGCGTCTCCCGGACGGCGGTGAGGATGTGGGGGTTCATGTCGGCCTCCGTGTGATCCGGCACCCCGCGGTGGGCGGGGTCGCGAATCCATGGTGCGAGGCCGATGTTGCGCCGGCGTGAAGGCCCTGTAGCGCCTCCGCGTACGGGAGGTTCAGGCCCTTAACACGCGGGCCGAGGGGCTACTCCGCGGGTGCGTCGTCGGCGAGGATGCCGGCCAGCTCGCCCTTGGCGTGCAGCTCCTCGACGATGTCGCAGCCGCCGATCAGCTCGCCCGAGACGAACAGCTGCGGCGTCGTGGGCCAGCTCGAGTAGGCGGTCAGCTGCTGGCGGATCCGCGGATCCGGGAGGATGTCGACGGAGACGAACTCGACGCCGGCCTCGAGCAGGCGCTCGGCGACCCGCGCCGAGAACCCGCAGCGGGGCTCCTCCGGGGTGCCCTTCATGAACAGGGCGATGCGGTTGCCGGTGATGATCGAGACGATCTCGTCGTAGATCTGCTCGTCGGACATGACGCTCATGCTCAGGCTCCAGGCTCGATCGGGACGGTGGTGATGGAGAGCGCGTGGATCTCGCCCGAGTCGAGCTGGGCCTGCACCGCGGCGTAGACCAGCTTGTGCTGCTCGATCAGGGACTTGCCGGCGAACTGCTCGGCCTCGACGCGGACGGCGAGGTGGTCGCCGCCGGCGCCCATGAAGTCCTCGACGGTGGCGCGGCTGCCCGGCAGCGCGCCCTCGATGAGCTCCTTGACGACGCCGAGGTCCACGCCGGAAGGGTAGCGCAGGCCCGGGGCAGGACCGGGACCCCCGCGGGGCGGCCGGGACGGGTCGCCGGCCGCGACCACGCGCTCGCCGCGGGGAGGAACGGCGCGGCGCCCGGATCGGCCGTGCCCGGGTCGTAGACGAGCCGCCAGCGCGCCGCCGCCCACGCCCCGCGGGTGCGGCAGCCGCCCGTCAGCGCCCCGCCCGCGCCGGACACCACGCGCTCGTCGGCGCGGCAGACCGCGGTGCCCTCGCGCTCGCCCGGCAGGATGCCCTCCCAGGACAGCCTCAGCCCGGCCACGCCCGGCAGGACCGCGCTGCCGCCGAGCAGGCGCAGATCGCGCACGAGCGGCCGCCCGCGCGCGTCGCGCCCGTCGGGGCGCGCGGCGATGCGGGCCTCGATCCGGGGCCGCACCCCCACCACCCCGAGCCGGATGCGGTCGTCCTCGTCGCCGTCGACCACGAGCCACGCGACCGCGTTGGCCACGGGCTCCATGCGGCCGCGCAGCTCCCCGCGCCCGTCGGGGGCGAGCGGCTCCCGTACGACGGGCAGGGACGGCACGGTCGGCTCCAGCACCACCTCGACGGGCGTCGCCGGATCGAGGGCGCCCAGCCGGCCGCGCACCGCGACCGCCTCGCCCGCGGTCAGGGTCCAGCGCGCGAGCGCGGCCCACGGGGCGTCGGGCCCGCCCGCCGGGCGCTCGGGGCCGACGACCAGCCGGGCGGGCGCGACCGACGCCCGGCGGATCGGCCCCACGGACGCGGAGACCGCCTCGTCCGTGCCCTCCGGCGTCTCGACGGCGATGCGCACCCGCAGGAGCCGGCCGACGTCCGCCTCGGTCGGCCGGTAGGAGGCCGCCGAGGCGTCGGGGACCGCCGTGAACGTCCCGTCCGGCGCGGAGCGCTCCCAGGCCAGCGCGGTGTCGGCGGGCTCGGCGCCGTCGAGCAGGGCCGGCCCGGCCTCGAGCAGGCCGCCCACGACGGGCTCGCCGCCGATCGGGGGTGGCTCCACCACCGCGGGCCGGGCCTGCGCCGACGCCGCGGCCGCGAGGCCGAGCACGAGCGCCACGAGGACGGCGATGCGCCTCATCGGCAGCCGATCTCCGCGGAGCCGAGGCCGCAGCTCGCCGCCGCGGGCGCCACGGGCTCGGGGACCTCCGCAGCGGACCCGCCGGACGCACCCGCGCCCGCGGCGGGCTCCGCCGCGGCGGTCGGCGACGCCGGG
>CAIQOY010000215.1 GCA_903873565.1 uncultured Actinomycetes bacterium | reverse complement strand
GGCGGGGCCGGTGCGGCCGGGGCGGCGGGCGCGGCGGGGGCGGCGGGCGCCGCCGGGGCGGCCGTGCCGGAGAAGTCGACCTTGACCGGCTGGCGCTCCGCCTCCGAGTCGAGCTCGAAGAACTCCTTGATCACGAAGCCGAACGGGCCGGCGAGGAACTTGCCCGGGATCTGCTGCACCTTGGTGTTGTAGATCTGGACGTTGCCGTTGTAGATCCGGCGCGACGCCGAGATCTGGTCCTCGGTGTTCGTCAGCTCGGCCTGCAGCTGCGTGAACGACTCGACGGCGCGCAGCTGCGGATAGGCCTCCGCGATCGCGAACAGGCCCGTCAGCGCCTGGCCGAGGACGCCCTCGGCCTTGGCGGCCTCGGCGGGGGTCTTGGCCGCCATCGCGGCGGTGCGCGCGGCGGTGACGTTCTCGAAGGTGGCCGACTCGTGGGCCGCGTAGCCCTTGACCGTCTCGACGAGGTTCGGGATCAGGTCGTGGCGGCGCTTGAGCTGCACGTCGATGCCCGACCAGGCCTCGTCGCACTTGTTGCGGGCCTGGACGAGGCCGTTGTAGACGGCGATCAGGATGATCGCCACCAGGGCGATGATGCCGATCACGATCAGGGCGATGGTCACGACGAAGCTCCTCCGGGACTGCGGGTACCCCGATGGTAGTGCCTCAGACGGGAATCTGCTCGTCGGCGCGCCGGACGAGGGCGAGCAGCGCGGCCGCCCCGCGGGCGATCGGGGGCACGGCGATCCACTCGCGCTCGGTGTGCGCGTCCTCGCCGCGGCTGATGCCGATGCCGAGGGCGGGGATCCCGCGGCCGATCGCCGCGTTGGCGTCCGTCGAGGCGGGGTGCTCGTCGGCGACCTCGAGGCCGACCGCGTCGCGGGCCTCCCGGGCCAGCGCGACCAGCGCCGCGGAGGCCGCCCCGTCGCCGCCCGGCCGCCGGCCGACCGGCTCGACCGCCGTCTCGATCCCGGGGACGGGCGCCGTGCGCGCCGCGCGCTCGACGCGCGCGAGCGCCTTGTCGACGATGGCCGGATCGACGTGGCGCAGGTCGAGCAGGAGCGAGGCGCGCTCGGCGATGGCGTTGACGGCGGTGCCGCCCTCGATCACCCCGACGTTGGCGACCGCGGGGGGCGCGGCGGCGAGGATGCGCTGCACGGCGGCGACAAGGGCGTGCACGGCGCTCGGCTGGCCCTGGTCGGACCACGAGTGGCCGCCGGGCCCCGTGCAGGTCACGCGCACGCGCGCCGAGGCGACGGCCCCGACGGCGAGGCTGTCGACGCCGTGGCCCTCGATCGCGATCAGGGCGCGGACGGGCTCCGCGTCGAGCAGGTGGGTGACGCCGCGCAGGTCGCCGAGGCCCTCCTCGCCGACGGTGGCGGCGAGCAGCACCGGCCCGGTCGGCGGGTCGGCGGCGAGGGCGCGCGCGGCGGCGAGCAGCGCCGCCAGGCCGAGCGCGTTGTCGCCGACCCCGGGGCCGGCGAGGCGCGCGCCGTCACGGACGGCCGGCCGCGGCTCGAGCGACGGGAACACGGTGTCGAGATGGGCGCAGAGGGCGAGCGCGGGGCCCGCCGGGCCGACCCGGCAGACGACGTTGCCGACGGCGTCCGTGGCGGGCTCGAGGCCGAGCGCGCGCAGGCGCTCGCTGACGGCCTGCGCACGCGCCTCCTCGTGCCCCGTGGGGGCCGGGATTCCGCATAGCCATGCGGCATCGGCGGCGATCCGCTCGACCTCCTCCGCGGGCAGGGGGGCGTCCGGGATCACCCGGGGAGCGTACCCGCGGGTCGGCCGTGCCGCGGCGGAGTGCGATCTCGACCAGCGGAGAGCCACTACAATTGCCCTCGGCGTCCCCGCACGTCACGACCGGAAGGCCACGCACGACATGTCCGACGACAAGACCCACTTCGCGTCCGTGATCGAGGAGCACCTCGCCCTCAAGCGGCGCAACGCGCAGCTCGAGCAGGACATGCCGCTCGAGGAGTTCATCCCCGCCGACCCCTTCGAGAACCACGCTCTCTTCAAGACCGAGGAGGACGCGCGGCAGGAGGAGGAGGAGACCGGCGAGCACCCCGCCGTCCGCCTGGACTGGGAGGACGAGGCGACGCTCGGCGGCGCGGTCGAGGAGACCGGCTGGTCCGAGACCACGGCCACCGGCGAGTTCGACTGGGAGTCGTAGCGGGGGCCGGCGTCCGTCGGCGCCCGCGGCTCCCCGGAGCGCGCCCGTCGACAGGCGTGGGCATGGCGTCCGCCTGCTAGCGTCGCCCGTGGTGGCGCGCTTCCCCGGGATGCCTCGCCGGTGCGCGGTCGCGCTGGCCCTCCTGCACGGCGCGCTCGGCGCGGCGCCCGTCGCGGCCCCGGCGGCCGAGGGGGCGCCGGTGTCCGTCACCGTGATGAGCCGCAACCTCTACCTCGGCGCAGCCTCCGCATGACACACCCTAGGCGAACAATGCCTGGCGGTTGGAGG
>CAIQOY010000214.1 GCA_903873565.1 uncultured Actinomycetes bacterium | reverse complement strand
GAGGGAGACGCCGACGCCGACGGCGACCAGCGCGCCCCGCGAGCGCCGGAGCGCCGGGGCCAGTAGCCCGCCGAGCAGCCCGGCCAGGCCCCACAGGAGCATCTGCCACGGCGTCCACGGGCCCTGGCCGAGGAAGGCGTTCGAGACGAGTGCGCTCCCGGCACCCACGGCGATGCCGGCGCGGGGCCCGAGCGCGACGCCGGCGATGATGGCGATCGCGGTCACGGGCTGCGCGCCCGGCACCACGACGAACAGCACCCGCCCGGCGCTCGCCGCCGCGATCAGGACTGCGACGAGGCCGATCTCGCGCGAGCCGCTGCGGCCGCGCTCGTAGAGGGCGAGTCCGGCGAGCAGCGCCACGAGGCCGGCGAGGGCGACGATGGAGCCGGTGCTCATCGCGGCGCCTCGCGCAGCACGTGCGGGACCGGGTCGCCGGCCACGAGCCGGCGGTCGCCGATCGCCCAGAGGGCGTCGGCCGTCGCGCGCACGAAGGCCCGGTCGTGGGTGGCCGTGACCGTGGCCAGCCCTCGGGCCCGGCGCTCGCCGATGATCCGCGCGAGCGTGGCGCGGTGCGCGGCGTCCATGCCGCGGGTCGGCTCGTCGAGCAGCAGGACGCCCGGCTCGACCGCGAGGGCGGCGGCGATGGCCACGCGCTCGCGCTCGCCGACCGACAGGTCGCGCGGGTGGCGGTGCAGGAGGCCGCCGAGTCCGAGGTCCTCGATGGCCCGGTCCCCGGCCTCGTCGGGCATCCCGAGCAGGGCGGCGCCGGTGCGGATCTCGGCCTCCGCGGTGGCCTCGAGCAGCGTGCGCCCGGGATCCTGCGGCACGAGTCGCACCTCGGGCACGCGGCGGTCGGCCGGCAGCGCGGTGAGGTCGCGGCGCGGGGTGGCGATCGTGCCGCGCACGGGCGCCTCGAGACCGGCGATGGCGCGCAGGAGCGTCGACTTGCCGGCGCCGTTGGGTCCGACGAGGGCGATCGACGCCCCGGCCGGGAGATCGCAGGTCACGCCGTCGATGACGGTGGTCCCGTCGCGCTGCAGGTCGACGCCGCGCAGCGTGAGGGCCGGCGCGGCGTCGGGAGCCGCCTCGAGCGCGGCGGGGTAGGCGGCGGGGCCCGGGGGCGGGCCGATCCGCCCGGCCGTGACGCCGAGCACCTCGTCGGCGAGGTGCTCGATGCGGTCGCGGCGGTGCTCGGAGAGCACGATCGCGAGGCCGCGGTCGGCGAGCCGGCGCAGCTGGCCCACGAGCTCGCAGGCCGCGTCGTCGTCGAGCTGGGCGGTGGGCTCGTCGAGGAGCAGGACGTCGGGCTCGGGGGCGAGGACGGCGGCGAGGGCCACGCGCTGGCGCTCGCCGCTCGAGAGGGTGTCGAGGCGGCGGCCGACGAGGTGGTCGCAGCCGACGGCGGCGAGGGCGGCGCGGGCCGACGGCTCGATGCGGTTCGGTGCCCAGCCGCGGCACTGCAGCCCGAAGGCGACGTCGCGCAGGGCCTCCGTCATCACGCCCTGCGCCTCGGGCTCCTGGAACAGGAATCCGACGCGCTGGGCCACCAGCCCGGGCGCGGCGGTGCGCAGGTCGAGACCGGCCACGCTGGCCGCGCCCCACGCCTCACCGCCGTGGAAGGCGGGCGCCAGCCCGGCGAGGACGCGCAGCAGCGTCGTCTTGCCGCCGCCGGAGGGGCCCTCGAGCACGACGATGCGCCCCGCGTCGACCACGAGGTCGATGCCGCTCAGGGTCCGAGCCGCGGCCCCCGGGTAGCGGTAGCCGACGCCGGCGATGCGGATGGCGCTCATCGGCCGCCTCGCTGCGCGTGGGCGGCGACGGCGCAGACCACCACGACCGCGGCCGCGGCGACGAGCGCCGGTGCCCGCAGGAGGGGCTCGGCCTGCGGGTAGACGGCGTAGGGCAGGAGCCCCGCGACGAGGGCGATGGCGAGACCGAGCAGGGCGAGCCCCGCGACCACGGCGAACCGGCCTCGGCGCCCGGCGGGCGGCTCGGGGAGGGCCGTGAACGGCCCGCCGCCGTAGCCGCGGGCGGCCATCGCCTCCGCGATCCCGACGCCCCGGTCGAGCGAGGAGGCCACGAGCGGCTCGACGAGGACGGCCGCCTGGCGCGCGCGGGCGCGGCGCCCGGCCGCGGGCGCGCTGCCGCGCAAGAGGACCGCCTCGTGCAGGGCGGCGGCGTCCGAGCGCAGCGCCGGCATCAGCCGGGCGGCGAGCGCGACGGTCAGGGCGGAGCGGGGCGCGACGCGGCTGACGAGGGCCTGCAGGCGATCGGGGTCCGAGAGGGCGAGGAAGGCG
>CAIQOY010000213.1 GCA_903873565.1 uncultured Actinomycetes bacterium | reverse complement strand
GCAGGAGCAGGGCGGCGGAGCGGCGCACGCCCGGCCTTTCGCCGGGACGCGCGCCGCGGCCGCCCTCCCCCTAGATGGTCCCGTAGATGAAGTACCAGATGAAGAGCGCCGCGCAGCCGTACAGCAGCGGGTGCACCTTGGTGCCCTGGCCGCGCAGCACGGCGATCACGACGTACGAGATGATCCCGAAGCCGACGCCGTTCGTGATCGAGTACGTGAACGGCATGCCGAGGATCGTGAGGACGGCCGGCAGGGAGACGCCGATGTCGTCCCAGTCGATCGCGGCGGCCTGGCCGAGCATCAGCGCGCCGACGATGACGAGCGCGGGTGCCGTCGCCTCGGCGGGGATCACCCCGGCGATCGGGGCGAGCAGCATCGCCACGGCGAACAGGACGCCGGTGGTGATCGCCGTCAGGCCCGTGCGGCCGCCCTCCTCGATGCCCGAGGCGCTCTCGATGTAGGTCGTGTTCGACGACGACGAGGTGGCGCCGCCGAGCGCGGCCGCGAGGCCGTCGATGAGCAGGATCCGGCGCAGGCGCGGCATCGAGCCGGTCGCCTCGTCGACGATCTTGGCCTTGCGCCCGAGCGCGACGGCGGTGCCCATCGTGTCGAAGAAGTCCGACAGCATCACGGCCACGACGACGGCCAGCGCGGTCAGGGCGCCGAGGGTGCCGACGAAGTCGAAGCTGACGGCGCCGACCAGCGAGAAGTCGGGGGTGGCGACCCAGGTTGACGGGATGTCGGCGACGCCGAACTGCCAGATCTCGCCGTTCATCGCGTTGTTCAGGATGATGGCCGCGACCGTGGCCACGACGATCGAGATCAGGAGCGCCCCGCGCACGCGTCGCGCGAGGAGCACCGCCCCGACGATCAGGCCGAGGAAGAAGATGCCGAGCTTCCAGGTCACGACGTCGGGGGCGATCGCGAGGATCGTGCCCTCCTCCGGGTGCAGGATCAGGCCCGAGTTGACCAGGCCGATGATCGCGATGAACGCGCCGATGCCGGCGCCGATCGCGCGCCGCAGCCCGTCGGGGAAGGCCATCATGATCCGCTCGCGCAGGCCGACGATCACCAGGAGCGCGATCAGGAGGCCCTCGATCACGATCACGCCCATCGCGTTCGGCCAGGTCAGGCCGCGCGCGGCGACCAGCCCGAAGGCCACGAACGCGTTCAGGCCGAGGCCGGCGGCGAGGGCGAACGGCACGTTGCCGAAGATGCCCATCGCGATGCTCGCGATCGCCGCGGCGAGCGCGGTCACCGTCAGGAGCGCCGCGGGGTTGAGGGTGACGCCGGCGCTGTCCGTGATCCCGCCGAGGACCGACGGGTTGACGAACAGGATGTACGCCATCGTCGCGAACGTGACGACGCCGGCGATGATCTCGGTGCGGACCGTGGATCCGCGGGCGGTGATCTCGAACGTGCGCTCGAGGAACCCGCCGTCTGGGGGTGGGGTGGAGGCAGCCATGCGGGCGACGCTAGTCGCCCGATCGGACGCCTTTCGCCCTAGTCCATGGAGATGTAGTCGTTCGTGTAGTAGTCGGACGCCGGGGCGACCTCGTCGAGCTCGCCGATGCCCTTGAGGGCCTCGCCGAGGCCCGTCCACTGCTCGTCCGTCATCAGGAACAGCGAGCCGTCGGCGCCGCGGACGTAGGCGAGGGTGTCCTCCCAGCCGGCCGTGTTGTACGCGGTCGACGAGCCGTTGTCGGGGTAGGCCTCCTCGTACATCTTGACGGCCTCCTCCGGGTTGTCCGAGGCCCACACGGTGGCCTCGCCGACGGCGCGCAGGAAGGCGGTCACCGCGTCCGCGTTGCCGGCCGCGAACTCGTCGTTGACGGCGTAGACCCAGACAGGCACGTCGGGCGCGCCGTTGTCCTTCGCGAGCAGGTAGTTCGGCTTGGAGCCGGTCTCGTCGAGGACGCCGGGGATCAGGAAGTTGGTGGTGTTGGTGGCCACGTCGACCTCGCCGTTGAGGAGGAGCGGCAGGTCCCAGTCGACGGTCACGACCTCGACGTCCTGCTCGGTCAGGCCCGCGCTGTCGAGCACGAAGGGCAGCATCGCCTTCGTCCACGAGTCGCCGTAGCCCGCGATCTTCTTGCCCTTGAGCGTGTCGAGGGCGATCGGCACGTCGGGCTTGGTGAAGAGGCCCCAGTTGTTCGACGTCGTGTAGTTGCCGATCGCCGTGATGCCCAGGCCCTGCTGCACCGCGAAGGCCATGTCGGTGGTGGTGATCAGGCCGATGTCGGAGTCGCCGGTGGCGAGCACCTTGGCCGAGGACGCGGGGTCCGGCGGGAAGATCAGCTCGACCTCGACGCCCGCCTCGGCGAAGTAG
>CAIQOY010000212.1 GCA_903873565.1 uncultured Actinomycetes bacterium | reverse complement strand
TCCGGACGTCCGGCGGCGCGCAGGCCGGCCATCGCCAGGGCGGCCGCGAGCCCCAGCGCACCGGCGACGAGGAACGCGGCGGAGACCCCGCCGAACGCGACGAGCAGGGCCCCGAGCGGCGGCCCGCCGGCCCAGCCGAGCCCGAAGAGGGCGTCGTGGACCCCGTTGACCGCGTCCGTGCGCACGCCGGAGGCCCGCGCCGCGGGGGCGATCGCGGCCTTGCGGGCCGTGTAGCCGGCGGGGTCGATGACGGCGCCGAGGACGGCGAGCAGGACGATCAGCGGCACGGACAGGAGGTCGAGGGCCAGGAGCAGCGGCAGCGCCAGCACCGACGCCGCCGAGGCGAGGTCGGAGGCGACGCTGTTCCAGCGCGGGCCGTAGCGGTCGATCATGGCCCCGATGAAGGGCAGCGCGACGAGGCTCGGCAGGACGGCGAGCACCGCGATCAGCCCGTAGAGGGCCGCGGAGCCCGTCTCGCGCAGGACGAGCAGCGGGATCGCGATCACGACGATGCCGTTGCCGATCCCCGACAGCACGTTGGCCGACTCGAGCAGGACCACGGGCCCCCAGCGGATGTCGGAGCGGAGGGCGGCCACGGCGGCATCCTAACATTGATGTTCGGATCCGAACAGAAGTGTTATCATCGCCGCGATGGCCGTCTCGACCGACGCGATCCTCGACGCCGCCTCCCGCGTCCTCGCCACCAACCCGGGCGCGACGCTCGCCGACGTGGCCCGCGCGGCCGGCATCAGCCGCACCACCCTGTTCACCCGCTACGCCACGCGCGATGAGCTCCTGCGCGCGCTCGCCGACGACGCGCTCGACCGCACGGACGCCGCGATCGCCGCCGTCGGGCTCGGCGACCCGGCCCGCCACCCGGTCGAGGCGCTCGCGGACCTCACCGACGCGATGATGCCGCTCGGGTCGCGCCTCGGCTACCTGCTGCGCGAGCGGTCGCTCGACGACGACGAGGAGCTGCGGGAGCGCTGGGCCCGGATCGACCGCATCGTGACCGACGCCGTGCGGCGGGCCCAGGCCGACGGGCGGGTGCGCCCCGACCTGCCGGCGCTCTGGGTCGGCGACGCCTGGTTCTGGCTCGTGGTGGCGGCCTGGGAGGGCATCGAGGCCGGGCGCATCGCGCCGCTCGACGGGTCGCGGCTGGTCCTCTCCACCCTGCTCGACGGCGCGGCCGCGCCCTGAGCCGCTAGCCCTTCGGCGTCACCGGCGAGTGCCGGAACATCCCGAGCGGCAGCGACTCGCCGCCGTCGAGGGTCAGGGTCTCGCCCGTCACGTACGAGGCCTCGTCGGAGAGCAGGAAGCGCGCCGCGTCCGTGATGTCCTCGAGGGTGGCGAAGCGCCGCAGCGGGATCTCGGCCGTCATCGCGTCGCGGATCTGGTCCGTCGGGAACAGGTTCGCGGACGCCGCCTCCGTGTCGGTCGGCCCGGGCGCGATGCAGTTGACGCGCAGGCCCATCGGCGCCCACTCCACGGCCAGCGACTTGGTCAGGTTCCAGACCCCGGCCTTGGCCGCCGCCGAGTGCGCGGTCCCCGGGTTGCCGGTCCAGGCGTAGGTGGCGATCACGTTGAGGATCGAGCCGGTCTCGCGCGCCGCCTGCGGGAAGCCGAGCGCGAAGGCGCGCGAGCAGTAGAAGGTGCCGTTGAGGACGATGTCGACCACCACCCGCCAGCCGCCCGGCGAGAGGTCGATCGCGTCGGCGATGAAGTTGCCCGCCGCGTTGTTGACCAGGCTGTCCGGGGCGCCGAAGGCCTCCGTGGCGCCGGCGAAGAAGGCGTCGACCTGCTCGGGGTCGCGCACGTCGCAGGCGAAGGCCGCGCAGGCGCCGCCGGCGGCCCGCACCAGCTCGACGGTCTCCTCGAGCGGCTCCATCCGGCGGCCGCAGATCGCCACCGACGCGCCGCGGCGGCCGAGGTCGACCGCCATCGCGCGGCCCATGCCGCTGCCTCCGCCGGTGATCGCGATCACGCGCCCCTCGATGCCTCGGCTCATGCCGTCTCCCCCGTCTCGTCGGTGCCGTCCAGCGGCACAAGGTACCGGGCCAGCACGTCGTCGGCGAACGCCTGCGCCGGCCCCATCGCGGTCTCCACGCCCTCGCGGAAGCGGTCGGGCGGGCCGTCGCGCGAGAGCAGCCGGATCGCCGCCCACAGCGCGGTGGCGAGCGCCTCGAGCGGATCGGCGCCGTGCCCCGTCAGGCGCGCCGAGACCTGGCCGGCGGCCTCCTTGAGCAGGTCGAAGCGGTCCCCGACCAGCGTCGCGGCCTGCGCAAGGCGGTCGAGGTAGGCGGGGTCGGCGACGCGCAGGCCCTGCACCAGCGGCTGCAGCGCCTCGACCGCCTGGTAGGCGGCGTGGGCGGCGAGCTCCGCCTCGGCCTCGCCGAGCTCGCGGGCCAGCTCCCAGGCGCGGGCCAGGGCGGGCAGGGCCTCGTCGACGGCGAGCGCGGCGGCCGACTCCTCGGCGGCCTCGCAGATCGCGGCCAGCTCGACGATCTGGCGCACCGCGGCGCGCTCCGTCACCGGCTCGCCCGCGCCGTCCACCACCAGCCAGCCGAGGTCGTCGCCGCGGGGCAGCGCGCAGACGAAGACGACCCCGCGCTTGGGCTGGTCGACCGGCACGACGGCCTGCGGCCGCAGACCCGTCAGGCCCTCCGCCGCCTGCGCGGCGGACTCGATCGCGGCCTCGTCCATGGGGGCAGGCTAGACGCAGATGGCGGATCCGCGTTGAGCCGCACGGCGACCGGGAGCGATTGGGGTAATGTACGCCCATGGCACAGACCTCCGAACAGCAGGCACCGACCACCGGGATCTCCGACGCCGTCGTCGAGTGGCGCCGCGAGACGCTGGAGCGCGCGGGGCTCGACGCCGAGCGCGCCGAGAAGATCGCCGCGTCCGATGCCGACCTGCACGAGGCCGTTCGCCTGATCGAGCAGGGCTGCGCGCCCGAGCTGCTCGAGCGGATCCTGCTCTAGGGCCCGCGGAACGCGAAACGGGGCGCCGCCCGCAGGCGACGCCCCGCTCATTCCGCGTGCCTAGGCGGCGCTGGCGTTCTCGCGCTTGAGGATGACGCCCATGTAGATCGCCGCGGCGATCGCGCCACCCACCAGCGGGCCGACGATGTACACCCACCAGTCGCCCCAGTTGCCCGAGATCAGCGCCGGGCCGAACCAGCGGGCCGGGTTCATCGCCGCGCCGGTCACCGGGCCGCCCATCAGGATGTCGAAGAAGACGACGAAGCCGATCGGCAGGCCGGCGACGATCTTGAACGCGCCGCGCGAATCGACCGCCACCGCCATCACGGTGAAGACCAGGAAGAAGGTCAGGATGCCCTCGACGAGGAGCGCCTGCCCCACGCTGTAGTCGTCCGAGATCGCCGGGGTGCCGAGCCCGGTCGCGTCCTTGACCGCCGTGGCGTAGATCACACTGAGAGCGAGCGCCGCGATCACGGCCGCGACGAGCTGGGTGACCACGTAGGCGGCGAACTCGACCGGCTTGATGCCCTTGGCGATCAGGACCCCGAGCGACACCGCCGGGTTGAAGTGAGCGCCCGAGACGTGGCCGAGGGCGGAGATCATCACGGCCAGGACGAAGCCGTGCGCGGCCGCGATCCCGATCAGCGAATAGCCCCCGCCGGCCCACTCGGCCGCGGTCATGATGGAGCCCGCGCCGATGAAGATCAGGGCGAATGTGCCCACGAACTCCGCGAGCAGGCGTGCAGGTGCGTTGTCCACCGTGTGCCTCCTGCGGGATGATTCCCGCGTCGTTTACGTGCGCGCCTTCGCCCGCCGGCGGGCGAATCCTGCCGCGGAGCCGGCCCTGATACGGATGATCGCCTTCACCCACGACCGCTGGGACTTCCCGCTCCCGCCCACGAACCGCTTCCCGCGCGAGAAGTACCGGCTGGTGCGCGAGCGGGTCGAGCGCCTGCCCGGCGTCGAGGTGCGCGAGGGTCCCCCGATCACCTGGGCGGACGCGGAGCGCGTCCACGACGCCGAGTGGGTGCGCCGCATCCGCCACGGCCTGCTGACCCGCCGCGAGGAGGCCGCGCTCGGGCTGACCTGGTCGCCCGAGCTCGCCGTGCGCACCCTGCACGCGACCGGCTCGACGGTGGCCGCGGCGCACGCGGCGCTCGCGACGGGGGCCGCGGCCGCCCTCGGCGGCGGCACCCACCACGCGAGCCGCGCCGTCGGCCGCGGCTACTGCCTGGTCAACGACGTCGCCGTGGCGCTCGCCCTCGTCCGCGACGCGGGCTTCGCGGGGCGCGCCCTCGTGCTCGACCTCGACGTGCACCAGGGCGACGGCAACGCCGACATCCTCGGCCCCGATCCCGACGTCGTCGTGGTGTCGATCCACGGCGCGCGCAACTACCCCTTCGAGCGCGTGCCCTCCGACATCGACGTCGACGTGCCCGACCGCACGGGCGACGCGGACTACCTGGACCTCCTCGAGGCGACGCTCGAGCGGGTCGCCGGGCTCGGCCCGTTCGACCTCGCCTTCCTGCTCGCCGGCGCCGACCCCTGGACGGGCGACCGGCTCGGGCGCCTCGCCCTCACGGAGGATGGCCTCGAGGAGCGCGACCGCCGCGCGATCGGGTGGATCCGCGGCCGCGGCATCCCCCTCGTGGTGACGCTCGCCGGCGGCTACGGCGAGCCGATCGAGACCACCGCGGACATCCACGCCCGCACCGTCGCGCTGGCCGCGGCCGGCTGAGGCCGGTCAGACGGGGGCGACGGGCCCGTCCATCTCCACGAAGTCCGGCGTCGGCCGGTAGCCGAAGCCGCGGTTGATCGCCAGCATCGGCTCGTTGCCCTGCGCGTTCTCGGTCGTCATCCGCTCGGCCCCGTGGGCGAGCGCCCAGCCGAGGCCGGCGCGCTTGAGGGCCGAGGCCACCCCGCGGCCCCGCCACGCGGCGGTCACACCGGTCATCAGGTGCCCCACGCTGCGGCCGCGGTCGTGCACGTAGAGCCGGCAGTAGCCGACGGGGTCGTCGCCGGCCAGGGCCAGCAGGTAACCGTCGAGCGGCGCGTTGGGCACGTCGACATCGCGCAGCCGCCACTCCTCGAAGTCGCCCGCCGAGACGGGCTCGGGGTCGGGCAGGGCCGCGTAGACCTCCACCGCGAGCCGGTACGCCGCCTCGCGCAGGTCGGGGCGCTCCGCGAGGCTGGCGATCGCAATGCCCGCGGGCGGGTCGACCGCAGGGGCGGCGAGGCCCGCCAGCGGGAGCTCCAGCGTGGTCATGCGGTCGAACTCCCGGAACCCGCGCCGCGCCAGGAAGGCG
>CAIQOY010000211.1 GCA_903873565.1 uncultured Actinomycetes bacterium | reverse complement strand
TGCACCTCGCCGAAGTCCTACACGGGCCTCGCCGAGGGGTCGCACACCTTCGACGTCCGCATCCTCGACGCCGCGGGCAACGCCTCGACGTCCCCGACCTCAACGACCTGGACGGTCGACAACGGCCCGCCGACGGGCACGCCGGCCTTCTCGAGCCAGCCGTCCGCCTCGTCGTCGTCGACCCGCGGCAGCTTCGCCTTCACCGGCGCCACCGCGCCCGAGACCTACGAGTGCCGCGTGGATGCCGGCTCCTGGGTCGCGTGCACCTCGCCGTACACCACGCCGGCCCTGGCCGACGGCCCGCACACGTTCAACGTGCGGATCGTCGATCCGGCCGGCAACGTCGGCGCCAGCACCGGCTCCGCGACCTGGACCGTCGACACCGTCGCCCCGTCCGCGCCGACCGTCTCCGGCGGCTCCACGGGCACCGTCGGCTCGGCCACGGGTACGCTCGAGTTCTCGGCCCCGCCGGCGGGCTCCACCGCCGAGTGCCGCATCGACGAGGGCGCCTGGGCGGCCTGCACCTCGCCGAAGTCCTTCACGGGCCTCGCCGACGGCGCGCACACCGCGGAGGTCCGCTTCGTCGACGCCGCGGGCAACGCGAGCGCCGCGTCGAGCCGCAGCTGGATCTCGGACACGACCCCGCCGGCGGTGATCCCGACGATCCCGACGCAGGTGCCGGCCTCGACGAGCGAGACCTCGATCACCATCGGCGTCAACGCGATCCTCGACCGCGGCGAGAGCGTCGAGTGCCGCCTCGACGGCGGGGCCTGGGCGGCCTGCACGCCGCCCGCGACCTACACGGGCCTCGCCGACGGGTCGCACACCTTCTCGACCCGCGCGGTGGACGGCGCCGGCAACGCCACCGAGCCCGCGAGCGTGACCTGGACCGTCGACCGCACGCCGCCGCCGGCGCCGACGATCTCCTCCGGCGTGTCGCAGGGCGGCACGGCCGGGCCGACCCCGACGATCACCATCCCGACGCAGCCGGGCGACGTCGTCGAGTGCCGCGTGAACTCGACCTCGAGCAGCCCGCTCGCCTTCGGCCCGTGCCCCGTGCCGTACACCGTGTCGCCGGCGCTCCCGCCGGGCACCAACACGATCGAGTTCCAGGTCACGGACGCGGCCGGCAACGTCGGCCCGACCACCACCGTCACCTTCACGGTCGACGACACGCCGCCGCCCGCGCCGACCATCGCCAGCGGGCCGTCGGGCACCGTCGCCTCGGTGGCCGCCACGTTCACGTTCACGAGCAGCGAGGCCGGCGCGACCTTCGTCTGCAGCCTCGACGGCGGCGCCTACGCGGCCTGCCCCTCGCCCAAGACGTACACGGACGTCGGCGCCGACGGCTCCCACACCTTCTCGGTCAAGGCCGTCGACGCGTACGGCAACCAGGGCCCGGCGACGACCCGCACCTGGGCGGTCGACACCACGGGCCCGCAGACGCCGCCGACCGTCACCGGCGCGCCGACCGGCACCGTCACGACCGCGACGGCGACCCTCACGATCGCGACGAACGAGGCGGGGGCGACGCTCGAGTGCTCGACGAACGGCGCGGCCTACGTCGCCTGCACCTCGCCGCTCAACCTGAGCGGCCTCAGCGACGGCACCCAGACGATCCGGATCCGCCAGGTCGACGCCGTCGGCAACCCGGGCGCCGTCACCACGTCCTCGTGGACGGTCGACACTCTCGGCCCGATCAGCGCCCCCACCGTGACCGGCGTCCCGAGCGGGATCACCGCCGCCACCGCGTACACGGCGACGTTCACGGGCGCCGCGGCGGGCGAGACGTACCAGTGCAGCACCGACGGCGGCGCCAACTGGGCCACCTGCACGAGCCCGCGCGCGGTCACGGGCCTCGAGGACGGCACGCAGCAGTTCGCGGTGCGCCTGCTCGACGGCCCCGGCAACCCGGGCCCGGCGGCGAGCTTCCTGTGGGTGATCGAGACGGGGCCGCCGGCCGCTCCGCCCACGTCCGGCGCCGTGCCCCCGGCGACGACCTCGGCGACGCCGTCCTTCACGTTCGCGGGCGGCACCACCACGACCTTCGAGTGCCGGATCGACGGCGGCACCTGGGCGGCCTGCACGAGCCCGTACACCCCGCCGGCCGGGCTGCCCACGGGTGCGCACACCTTCGAGGTGCGCCAGGTCAACGGGACCGGCAGCGGCCCGATCTCGACGACACCCTTCGTGGTCGACCCGTCGGCGCCGCCCGAGGTCGCCGTGACCGGGGTGCCGTCGAGCCCGACCCGCTCGACCGGCGCCTCCCTGTCCCTCACGGTCGAGTCCGGGGCGACCCTCTGGTGCAAGATCGACGACGGCGCGATGGCGGCCTGCGCGAGCGCGGTCGCGCCCTCGCCGATGCCGGCCGCCGGGCAGCCGGTCACCTACACGCTCACCCTGTCCGGCCTCGCCGAGGGCGCGCACACCGTGAGCGTGCACCAGGTCGACGCCGCCGGCCTGCAGTCCTCGACGACGACCGTCGTCTGGCGCGTCGACACCACGGTCCCGGTCCTGCCCGCGATCAACGGCCAGCCGAGCACGTACACCTCCGGCTCGGGCGCGCAGTTCACGTTCACCACGGAGCCCGGCACGACCACCGAGTGCTCCATCGACAGCGCGGCCTTCACCGCCTGCACGTCGCCCGTCAGCCTCAGCGGCCTCACCGAGGGCGAGCACTCCCTGCAGGTGCGCGCCACCGACGGCGCGGGCAACATCGGCGACCCGACGAACCCGGCCACGTTCACGGTCGACCGCACGGCGCCGACGACCCCGCCGGAGATCACCTCCGGGCCGGAGAGCGTCTCCACCGCCGCGGTCGAGATCTTCAACTTCACCCTGCCCGGCGGCCCGCTCAACGCCGCGACCGCCGAGTGCTCCTACGACGACGGCCCCTGGACGGCCTGCACCTCGCCGCACCAGGTCTCGTCGATCGGCGTCGGCGCGCACACCCTGCGGGTCCGGGCCGTCGACGC
>CAIQOY010000210.1 GCA_903873565.1 uncultured Actinomycetes bacterium | reverse complement strand
CACCCTCGCGGCCAACCCCGAGGTGATCCTGATGGATGAGCCCTGCTCGGCCCTCGACCCGCGCTCGACGGCGCGCATCGAGGAGCTGATCGTGCAGCTCGCGGGATCGCTGAGCGTGGTGATCGTCACCCACAACCTCGCCCAGGCCAAGCGCATCGCCGACTACGCCGCGTACCTCCTGAACGGCGATCTCATCGAGCAGGGCCTGGCGAAGAAGGTGTTCGAGGACCCTGACAACCAGTCCACTCGCGACTTCGTCGCGGGCATGTTCGGCTAGGGACGCGGGCACCATGCGCCGCCGAATCGCCCTCGCTCTCGCCCTTCCGCTCGTCCTCGCCGTCACTGGCTGCGAGAGCTCGTTCGAGAAGGCGGCGAAGATCCGGGCGTCGCAAGGCGAAATCGCCCAGGCGGAATCGGTCGACGTCACCCAGCTGACCGGCGTGACGGCCGAGACCGTCGCGGTGATTCCGTCCGCCGACGGCCTGATGGCAGCCGTCGTCATCCGCGTCAGCGCCGAGGGGACGGGCGGCGCCCTCCTATGGGCGCCGATCGAGGTGCGCCTCCTGGGGGCCGACGGCAACGAGGTCGGCACCAACAACACCCCGGGGGCTGACCCGACGCTGGTGCACCTGCCGTCGCTGCTGGATGGCGGCGAGACCCTCTACGTGAACGATCAGATCGCCGTCACGGGCGAACCGGTCGAGGCGGAGGTCGTGATCGGCGGGACACCGGTCGCCGCCCCGGTGGCCACGGGCCTCGAGATCGCGAACGCCGCGATCACGGAGGACCCGTCCTTCGGGACGACGTGGACGGCAACCGTCACGAACCAGACGCCGGTCCGCCAGGAGCAGATCATCGTGCAGGCGCTGCTGCGCGAGGGGGATGCGGTGGTCGGCGCCGGTATCGCCATCATCGAGGGCCTCGACCCCGGCGCCTCGTCCGACGTCACGGGCTTCTTCACCGGTGGCCAGACGGGCGAGCTCGAGGTCTTCGCCCCGGCCTCGAACGCCGACGACGGCCAGGGGGCGCCCCCGCGCGAGCCTGCAGGTGGCGCGGACGCCGCCACGACCTGAGCCGCCGCGCCCCGGTGATAGCCTGAGCCCGTGCGGCTCCGAGCGCTCCTCCCCCTCGCCGTGGCCTGCGCGCTCGCCCTCGCCGCGGCGCCCGCGCAGGGCGCGACCCTGGCCCAGAACCTGACTCGCGTCGGGGTGGCGCCGGCCGACCGGTCCGAGTACCTGGCCACCGTGGCGGAGGCCCGCCGGCTCGCGAAGCGCCTCGGCGGCAGCCGCCAGACGGCGCTCAGCGCGGTCGTCGCGAGCGCCACCCGGATCGCCAACCGCCCCGACTTCTCCCCCGACCTGGCCCGGATCGTGTTCCGGGAGGTCGGCGCCAACGTCGGCTACCTCGAGTCGAACGCGCTGCCCGGCTCCGGCACCCGCATCCGCCTCGACGGCGTCGTCTACGAGAGCTACACGGGGCAGGGCCTGCGCATCCAGCCGCTCGGCACCTTCTTCGCGATCCTCGAGCCGGGCCGGCAGATCGCCGACGAGGGCGGCGTCGCCGCCGCCTTCGACGCCGCGCTGGTGATCGCGCTGGCCGACGGCGACACCTACGACCTGCCCTACCTGTTCCCGTACGACGGCGCGTCGCCGCCGTGGGAGAGCGCGATGGCCGAGGGCGTCGCCGCCCGCGCCGGCCTCAGCGCCTGGGACCGCCAGGGCGACGACCGCCACCTCGACGCCGCGATCCGCTTCGGCAACGCGGCGATCGCCGACGCGATCACGGTCGAGGGCAACGGCCTGTGGTTCCCGCTGTACGTGTTCAAGCCGGGCTTCCGGGTGCTCAACGGCCACCTCGAGGGGGTCCTGGCGATGGGCGACCTCGCCGACGCCACGGGCGACGACGGCTTCGCCGACGCCTTCGCGCGCTCCGTGGCCGCCACGAAGGCCGTGCTGCCGAAGTACGACGCGGGCGGCTGGGGCCGCTACGCCCCGGGCCAGGACGCACCGGTCAAGTACATGACCCTGATGGCCAGCCAGCTGAAGGACCTCGGCGCGATGACCGGGGATCAGACCTTCACCGCGCTCGGCGACCGCTTCACCCGCGACCTCAAGACGCCGCCGGTCCTGACCGGCCCGGCCAAGGCCCCCAAGCCGCTGCGGCTCGCCAAGCTCAAGCCGGGCGTCAAGCCCACGCTGAAGCTGCTGGTCCGCCGCGACAAGCCGGTCAGCCTCGTCCTGCGCGTGCAGACGCGGAAGGGCCGCCCGGCCGGGATCGGCCCGATCACCCGCTCCGTGTCCTCGGGCAGCGGCCGCATCACGGTCACGCTGCCGCGCAAGCGCGGCACCTACCGGATCGTGGCCAGCGCCACCGACTGGGCCGGCAACAAGGTCGAGGGCGTCGTCCTGACGACGGTCCGCGTGCGCTGATCAGCTGACGCGGACGGCGCCGTCGATGTCGGAGCGGTCCGACAGGCTCGACACCTTGACGACGTCGCCGGTCTGCGGCGCGTGCACGTACTGGCCCCCGCCGATGTAGATGCCGGCGTGGCCCGAGCCGTGGAAGGAGATGATGTCGCCCGGCTCGAGCGCCTCGAGCGGAACGGGGGTGCCGCCGCCGTAGATCGCGGCGGCGTTGTGCGGCAGGGACACGCCGACCTGGGCGTAGGCCCACGAGATCAGGCCCGAGCAGTCGAACCCGGACTCGGGCGACGAGCCGGCCCAGACGTAGGGGATGCCGAGCGCGCCGAGCGCGATCGAGGCGGCCGAGCCCCCGACCGTCGAGGACGGCGGGGCCTCGATGACCGCCCCGGCCGAGCCGATGTCGGCGCTGCCGCCGATGGCGACGTCGTCGCCCCCGGCCTCGGCCACGGCCTCCTCGAGCGTGATGCCGGCCGCGGCGGCGAGGCGCTCGGCCTCGGCCCGGCGGGCGAGCTCGCGGCGCTCGATGATCGCCGCGATCTCGCCGGACAGGGACGCCAGCAGGTCCTGGCGCTCGGCGAGCGCGCCGCGGACGGCGGCCTCCTCGGCGGCGCGCGCGTCGAGGGCGGCCGCGCGGTCGGCGCGCTCGGCCTCGAGCGCGCGCTCCGTGTCCCTGACCTGCCGGGTGTAGCGGCGCACGTCGCGCACGATCTGGCCCGCGTGGACCGTGATCCGCTGCATGAAGCGGCTCTGGTCGACGAGCTCGTCGATCGAGTTGGCGCTGAGCAGGAAGGCCAGGAGGTCGGGATCGCCGCGGCGGTAGGCGTCGACGAGCATCTGCTCGAGCTCCATGCGGGAGACGCGCAGGTTCGACTTGGAGGCCGCGAGGATGCGCTGGTTCTCCTCGATCGCGGCGTTCGTCTGGTCCAGCTCGATCTGGGCGGCGTTGTAGGCCTCGGCGGCAGCGGCGACCTGGTCGTTGAGGCCCTGCAGCTCGTCCTCGACGCGGTCGGCCTCGGCGCGGGCCTCGGCGAGGCGATCGGCGCGCGCGGCGCCGGGGTT
>CAIQOY010000209.1 GCA_903873565.1 uncultured Actinomycetes bacterium | reverse complement strand
TGAGCGGCGCGCGCAGGCCCTCGATGCCCGGGACCGCGACGGGGGCGACCTGCGGCCCGCCGGCCGCGACCCCGAGCTGCCCCAGCGCGTTGCCGCCCCAGCAGCGCAGGCGCCCCTGCGTGGTGGCGGCGCAGGTGTGGTCGGCGCCGGCGGCGACGAGGGTCGCCTTCACGCCGGGGACGCGCACGGGCGTCGCCGAGGCGGCGGTCGTGCCGTTGCCGAGCTGGCCCTGGCCGTTCGCGCCCCAGCACCAGACCGCGCCCGCGCTGTCGACCGTGCAGGCGTGCGCGTGGCCCACCGAGAGGTGGTTGGGGTCGGTGCCCTCGGGGAGCGCGACCCGCACCGGCACGTTGCTCGCCGCCGTCGTGCCGTTGCCGAGCTGGCCCGACTCGTTGGCGCCCCAGCACCAGACCGCGTCGCCGCCGAGGTCCGCGGGGGAGATCGTCGCGCAGGTGAAGCCCCCGCCGGCGCTGATCACCCCGACCGTGTCGCCCTTCGCGGGCAGGCGCAGCTTGACGGGGGTCGCGGAGTCCGCGCTCGCGCCGTTGCCGAGCTGGCCCGACGTGCCCTGCCCCCAGCAGGTGATCGACGAGGCGATGCCCGCGCAGACGTGCAGCTCGCCGACCGCGAGCATGACGGGCGTCGAATCCTGCCCGTCGGACGAGCGGTACTTGGAGGTGCCCGGCACGGGCGCCGGGCCCTTGATCCCCGGCGTCGCGGCGCCGAGCTGGCCGTGGGTGTTGTCGCCCCAGCAGTAGACGGCGTCCGTCAGCGCGCAGGCCGAGAAGGCCCCCACCCCGACCGTGTCGGAGCTGCCGCCGCCGAGGTCGACCGCCACGGGCTTCGCGCTCGGCGCGCCGGCCGTGCCGCGGCCGAGCTGGCCGTGGTCGTCGTCGCCCCAGCAGCGCACGACGTTCGTGCCGCCCGTCTTCGCCGTCGCGGCGCAGACCGTCGCGTCGCCGTCGGGGTCGCCCATGCCGGCGTCGATGTCCGCCACGCCGTAGCCCTTCGGCAGCTGGACCGCGCCCGGCGCCGCCGGCGACGTGCCGGCGCTGTGGCCGGCCTGGCCGTCCGCGTTGTTGCCGAAGCAGTCGGGGGCGCCGTCGGGCAGGACCACGCAGGTCAGGTTCTGGCCGGCGGCGACGAGGTTGCCGCAGCCCGCGGCCACCAGCGCGCAGGCGGCGATCGCGACGAGGACGGCGAGGGAGCGCACGTCGCGACGGTAGCAGGCCGTCAGCGGCGCGTCGCGGCGTAGGCCGCCGCCGCCTCGACCAGCGCCCGGAAGACCGGCGCCCCGGAGCCGGTGCCCGCCTCCTCGGGGTGCCAGAGGACGCCGAGGCAGAAGGCCTTGGTCGGGTCCTCGAGGCCCTCCACGGTGCGGTCCGGGGCGTACGCCGTCACCTCGAGCCCCGCCCCCACCGCGCCGATCCCCTGGTGGTGGTGCGAGTGGATCACGGTGCCGCTCGGCACGAGCTCGGCGAGGCGCCCGCCGACGACCTCGACGGGGTGGTTCGACCACTCCCCGAGGCGGACCCGGTGGACGTCGCCGTCGACCGTGTCGCCGAGGTGCTGGTCGAGCGTGCCGCCGTAGGCGATGTTGAGCAGCTGGAAGCCGCGGCAGACCCCGAGGAGCGGCAGGTCGCGGTCGAGCGCGCCGCGCAGGAGCGCGAGCTCGGCCGCGTCGCGGCGCACGTTCGGGGGGTCGGCCGTCGGATGCGGCTCCGCGCCGTAGTTGGCAGAGCCGACGTCGTCGCCGCCGACGAGGACGATGCCGTCGAGCGAGGCCAGCGCCTCGTCCGCGAAGCCGTCCATCTCCGGCAGCGGCGGCACCAGCAGCGGGAACCCGCCCGCCACCGTGATCGCGTCCACGTAGGCCTGCGGGGCCAGGCACGCCGGCATCGACGTCCACGGCCCCCACGAGGCGTCGCGCCAGTACGCGGTGATGCCGATCCGCGGTCGCATGCCGGCAGACTAGCGGCGCGCCCCGGCCGCCTACGACCGCTCGAAGCTGCGCACCATCTCCCAGTCGGTGACCGCCGCCTCGAAGGCGGCGACCTCGTGCCGGCCGCTGGTCACGTAGTGGTCGACGACGCGGTCGCCGAACGCCGCCCGGGCGAGCGCCGAGCCGTCGAGCAGCTCCACGGCCTCGCGCAGCGCGGTGGGCAGGCGCGGCCCCTCGGCCTCGTAGGCGCTGCCCGCCAGGGGCGCCGGCGGCACGAGGCCGCGGTCGACCCCGTCGAGCCCCGCCGCGATGACCGCGGCGAAGGCCAGGTACGGGTTGGCGTCGCCGCCCGCGATCCGCGTCTCCAGCCGCAGCGACGGGCCGTGCCCGACCGACCGGAACCCGCAGGTGCGGTTGTCGATGCCCCACACGAGCGTCGTCGGCGCGAACGACCCGTTCGCGTAGCGCTTGTACGAGTTGACGTTCGGGGCGTACAGGTACGCCAGCTCGCGGGTGCGCTCGAGCTGGCCCGCGATCCACTGGTCGTAGAGCGGCGCGTGCCCGTGCGGCCCGTCGCCGGCGAAGAGGGGGCGGTCGCCCTCCCAGATCGAGCAGTGGATGTGGCAGGAGTTGCCCTCGCGCTCGTTGACCTTGGCCATGAAGCTGAGCGACGCGCCGCGCTGGTGGGCGATCTCCTTCGCGGCGAGCTTGTAGAGCACGTGCTCGTCGGCCATCCGCAGCGCGTCCTGGTAGCGGAAGTTGACCTCGTGCTGGCCGAGGTTGCACTCGCCCTTCGAGTCCTCGACGGCCAGCCCCGCCGCCTTCATGGCCAGGCGGATCGGCCGGATCACGTCCTCGACCATCGTCGTGCCGAGGATCGAGTAGTCGACGTTGTAGGCGTTGCCGGGGACGAGGTCGCGGTAGCCCTTGTCGCGCGCCGAGGCGTAGGTCTCGCGGTAGAGCACGAACTCGAGCTCCGAGCCCACCTTGGCCTGCCAGCCGCGCTCGGCGAGCCGGTCGAGCTGCGCGCGCAGGATCTGGCGCGGCGACTCCGCGACCGGCGAGCCGTCGTGGTGCTCGACGTCGGCGAGGCAGATCGCCGTGCCCTCGAGCCAGGTCGCGCGCCGCAGCGTGTCGAGGTCGGGGCGCAGGACGAAGTCGCCGTAGCCGGACTCCCACGAGGTCAGCGCGAAGCCGGGCAGCGTGTTCATCTCCATGTCGACCGCGAGCAGGTAGTTGCAGGCCTCCGCGCCGTGCGTCGCGATGTCGTCCACGAACGCGTCCGCGTCGAACCGCTTGCCCTGCAGGCGCCCCTGCATGTCGGTCATCGCCAGGATGACGGTGTCGATCTCGCCGACGGCGGCGAGCCCCCTCAGCTCCTCGAGATCCACGACCCCTCCTCCGGCTCGCTGCGCGGTGAACCCTACACCGCGCCGGCGGCCCGGATCACCCGTTGGGGTTGAAGAAGCCCTGGTCGACGAGGCGCTGGCGGTCCTCCGCCGACACCTCGACGTTGGCCGGCGTCAGCAGGAACACCTTCTCGGCGATCCGCTGGATCGCCCCGTCGAGGGCGTAGGTCATGCCCGATGCGAAGTCGATCAGGCGCTTCGAGAGGTCCGGCTCGGTCGTCTGCAGGTTCATGATCACCGGCACGCCGTTCTTGAAGCGGTCGGCGATCTGCTGGGCGTCGTTGTAGGAGCGCGGCGCGATCACGTGCACGCGCACGCCGCTGGCCGTGGTGCCCCCGCCGGCGGAGCGCAGCACGCCGATCTCGCCGGCGCCGCCCTGGGCGGCGGGACGGCGGCGGCGGCCCGGCGACGTCTCCTCCTCGGAGAAGAGGTCGTCGGCCTCGTCGAGGGTGGCCGTGGACGCGCCGCGGCGGCGGTCCAGCCGGCGCACGCTGGAGCCGCGCGACTGCTTGGGTGCGGGCTCCTCGTAGCCGCCCGTCATGTCGTCGTACATCGTGTCGTCCTCGGCGAGGCCGAAGTAGACGAGCGTGCGGTGCCAGATGCTGCCGTTGGACATGCGCGGAGTGTAACGATTGGCGACCCCGTCGCGCGCGCTACGGCTCCAGCAGCACCGATCCGACCCGGACGAGGGTCGCGCCCTCCTCGACGGCGACCTCGAAGTCCTGGCTGGTCCCCATCGAGAGGTGGTCGAAGGCGTGGGTCCCCGCCCAGCGCTCGGCGGCCGCCGCGGCGAGCCCGCGCAGCTCCGCGAAGGCGCCCCGCGAGGCCTCGGGATCGGTCGCGAAGGCCGGCATCGTCATCAGCCCCCGCACCCGCACGCTGCCCATCGCCGCGAGCTCCTCGAGGAAGGCGTCGAGGCCCTCCGGGGCGATGCCCTCCTTGTCGGGGTCGCGCGCCGTGTTGACCTCCACGAGCACGTCCTGCGGGGCCGGCGAGCGGCTCTCGATCTGCGCGGCCGTCGAGGCGGTGGACAGCGAGTGGATCAGGTCGACCCGGCCCGCGATCTCCTTGACCTTGCGGCTCTGCAGGTGCCCGATGAAGTCCCAGGTGAAGAGGTCGCCGTGCGCGGCCTGCTTGGCCACGAGCTGGTCGGTGCGGTTCTCGCCCACGCGGCGCACCCCGGCCGCGTGCAGGAGGGGCAGGTCCTCCACCGCGAGGTACTTGACGGCCGCGACGATCTCCACGGACGCGGGGTCGCGGCCCGCGCGGGCGCAGGCCTCGTCGATCCGCCGGCGGGTCGCCGCGACGCCCGCCCTGACTGCCTCCGGGTCCCTGCTCATGCGTCCCCCGCACGGTACGCGATCACGCCCTGGCGGCCCGTGACGCCCTGGTCGCGGCGGTGCGAGAAGAAGCCCTCGGCGTCCGTGATCGTGCAGATGCCGGCGATGTCGATCGCGTCGGGGGCGAGCCCTGCCGCCAGCAGCGCCCGCCCCGCGCAGTGCGGCAGGTCGGCCGTGCCGCCGCGCGCCGCGTCCGACCCGAAGCGCTCGCGCAGGGGCTCGGCGACGTCGTCGCCGACCGCGTACGCCAGCGGTCCCGCGCAGGGGCCGACGGCGGCCGCGCAGGGCACGTCGAGCGCCGCCACCGCCGCCTCCACCACGCCGGCGACGAGCCCCCGCCAGCCCGCGTGCACCACGGCCACGGCGGTGCCGTCGAGCGGGGCGATCACGATCGGCACGCAGTCGGCGGCCAGGGCCACGAGCGCGAGGTCGGCCTCGCGCGTGACCAGCGCGTCGGCCTGCGGCAGGTCGCCGTGGGGGTCGAGGAAGCCGCCCGGCAGCGGGGCGGCCTCGCGCACGACGGCGCCGTGGACCTGGTGGTTCTGGGCGGTGCGGGCCGGGTCCGCGCCGACGGCGGCGCACAGCCGGCGGCGGTTCTCGCGCACCGCATCGCGGTCGTCGTCGGTCAGGAGGCCCAGGTTGAGCGAGGCGTACGGCCCCTCCGAGACCCCGCCGCGGCGCCCGCTGAAGGCCGCGACGATCCCCTCCGGGCCCTGCCAGCGCAGGAGCGGGAAGGCGTCCCAGGCGTCCCATTGCAGCGGCATGGGTCGGAGGGTAGCCCCCGGGGCGGTAGGCTGCCGGTGGTGTTCGGGAACTTCGAATCGGCCTTCAGCGGGGAGAAGCTCGAGCAGCTCCTGCTGCTCCTGCCCGTCCTGATCATCTCCATGACGCTGCACGAGATGGCCCACGGCTACGTGGCCAACCGCCTCGGCGACCCGACCGCGCGCATGCTGGGCCGGCTCTCCCCCAACCCGATCCGCCACATCGACCCGATGGGGTCGGCGATGTTCGGGCTCTCGTGGCTCGCGTCGGGCGGCACCTTCCTGTTCGGGTGGGCGAAGCCGATCCCCGTCCAGCCGCGCTTCTTCAACCACCCCCAGCGCGACTTCGCGATCGTGGCGATCGCCGGGCCGCTCACGAACATCGCGATCGCCTTCCTGATCGCCCTGCCCCTCGCCCACGTCCCCCTCGGCGACGGGATCTGGGCCGACGCGCTCGTGCTCGCCTTCTTCATGAACATCTGGCTCGCCGTCTTCAACATGCTGCCGATCCCGCCGCTCGACGGCAGCCGCGTCCTCGCCGCCTTCATGCCGCGCGCGATGGCCGAGTCGTGGTCGCGGCTCGACCAGTACGGGTTCATCATCCTGATGGGCGCGATCCTGTTCTTCCGGCCGCTGTTCGAGATCATCGGCGCCATCGCCGACCCGATCGCGCGGTTCCTGTTCACCATCGCCGGGGGCTAGCCGTGCGCGACCGCTCCCTGCTCTGGGCCGGCGTCGCGATGGCCCTGATCGCGATCGCGTTCGTCGCCTTCGGCCTCGTGGCCGGCGACGGCCGCTAGCCCGTCCGGGCGCCGAGCCAGGCCAGCTGGGCGTCGCGGTCGTCCGCGACCGCACCCTCGAGCAGCGCGGCGCGGAGGTCCGCGAGCGCGCGGCCGACGGCCGGCCCCTCGAGCCCCGCGGCCACGACGTCGTCGCCGTCGACGGCGAGGGCCACGTGCCGCAGGCGGCCGAGGTACGCGGCGGCCTCGGGACCGCCCGCGGCCGCGACGGC
>CAIQOY010000208.1 GCA_903873565.1 uncultured Actinomycetes bacterium | reverse complement strand
GGGCGGGTCGCCTGCACGCGTGACAGGATCCGGCGCCAGCCGAGCTCGGCGCTCTTGGCGGTGACGAGGACGAGGCCGAACACGCCGGTGGCGACGTGGCTCCAGATCAGCCATCCGGGCGACGGGTCGCCGCGCAGGCTGAGCGTGTAGATCGCAAGGCCGGTCAGGAACGAGAGCGCGAGCGGGCCGACGGCGACCAGCCCGAACAGCGCCGTGCGCCGGCGCACGGGCTGGCTGCGGCGCGCCCGCTCCGCCGCGCGCGCCCGGTTCCACTCCTCGACCTCCTCGTCGGTGAAGTGCGACGGCGGCTGCGCGGCGGCCCAGACGGCCATGCGCGCGAGGAAGATCAGCGCGATGATCGGCGGGACGAGGTGGGGGAGGTGGACCGCGATCCACCGGGCCATCGCGCGACCCCCCTAACCCCGGCCTAGGCCGGTGCGGTGACGGTGCCGGGCAGGCAGTAGACGACCGTGAAGAGGATCACCCACACGATGTCCACGAAGTGCCAGTAGACGCTGATCCCGAGCAGCCCGGTGTGCTTCTCGGGTGTCCACTTGTGCGTACAGGTCCTGATCATGGCCAGGAGCAGCAGCACCAGGCCGACGAACACGTGCAGGCCGTGCAGGCCGGTCAGCGAGAAGAAGATCGAGCCGACCGCCGTGTCCTGCGGGGTGAAGCCCAGGATCATGTACTCGTGCACCTGGAGCCCGAGGAAGATCGAGCCGAGGATGAAGGTCGCGAGCAGTGAGAAGAAGACGCCCGCGTTGTGCCGCTTGAGGAGCGCGAGCAGCGCGAACTCGGCGGTGAACGAGGACAGCACCAGGATCAGGGTGTTGATCGAGGTCTCGTTGGCCGGGATGTGGAACGCGCCCGGGTAGTCGACCTTGCCGATGAAGCGCATGTGGCCGTAGTACATGAAGAAGGCGCCGAACAGCGCGAGCTCCGAGACCAGGAAGATGATCAGCCCCATCAGGTTGGGGTTGAGCCCGGTCCGGTAGGGCTGGACCTCCGGGGCGTTGTGCTCGACGGCTGCGCTCATTCCGCTCTCCCTCTCCGACCGGCGCTACGCGCCGACCTTCTCCGTCTCGGCGGGTTCGGGCTCGGGGATGATCGCGTGGCGCGCGCCCTCCTCGCCGAAGCGGTAGGGGCCGCCGATGACACGCGGCGTGACCGGGAAGTTGAAGACCGGGGGCGGGGAGGACAGCAGCCACTCGAGCGTGAGCCCGCCCCACGGGTTCGCCCCCGCCGGCTTGCCGTGCCGCGCGGAGTGGATCATGTTGTAGACGAAGATCAGCGTGCTGGCCCCGAGGGCGAACGAGGCGACCGAGATCAGCGTGTTGCTCCAGCCGAACTCGGGCGCGTAGTCGGCGACGCGACGCGGCATGCCCATCAGGCCCTGGTAGTGCATCGGGAAGAAGGTCACGTTGAGCGCGATGAAGACGATCCAGAAGTGGAGCCGCCCGAGGCGCTCGTTGTACATCCGCCCGGTGACCTTCGGGAACCAGTGGTAGAAGCCGGCGAAGATCGTCAGGATCGAGCCGCCGAACAGCACGTAGTGGAAGTGGGCGACGATGAAGTACGAGTTGGTGATCGAGACGTCGAACGGGACCACGGCGAGCATGACGCCGGAGAGGCCGCCGATCGTGAAGGCGATGATGAAGCCCAGGGCGAAGAGGTTGGCCGTGGTCAGGCGGACGACGCCGTCCCAGACGGTGCCGAGCCACGAGAAGATCTTGATGCCGGTCGGGATGGCGATCAGGAGCGTCGAGATCATGATCGGCACCCGCAGCCAGCTGGCCATGCCGGAGGCGAACATGTGGTGCGCCCAGACCGAGAAGCCCAGCACGGCGATGCCGGCCGAGGAGAAGGCGACCGCGCGGTAGCCGAAGACCGGCTTGCGCGAGTGGGTCGCGATGACCTCGCTGATGATCCCGAACCCGGGCAGGACCATGATGTAGACGGCCGGGTGCGAGTAGAACCAGAAGATGTGCTGGTAGGCGATCGCGCTGCCACCGCCGGCGATGGTGAAGAAGTTCGTGCCCATCTCGCGGTCGAACATCGCCATGAACATCGCGCCGGCCACGAACGGGGTGGCGGCGACGACCAGGGCGGAGGTGGCGAGGTTGGCCCACACGAGCAGCGGCATGCGGAACAGCGTCATCCCGGGCGCGCGCATGGTCACGATGGTGACCAGGAAGTTCACCGCGGTGGCGATCGACGAGCTGCCCGCGATGATCACGCCGATCTGGAACAGCGTGCCGCCGAACGGGCTCTGCTCGGACAGCGTGGGGTAGCCGGTCCAGCCGGTGTCGAACGAGCCGAAGGCGAAGGACGACAGGAGCGTGAACGAGGCGATCGGCAGCAGCCAGAAGGAGACCGCGTTGACGCGCGGGAAGGCCATGTCCGGGGCGCCGAGCATAAGCGGGATCACGTAGTTGCCGATGCCGGCGAAGACGGGCACCAGGAACACGAAGATCATGATCACGCCGTGCTGCGAGATCAGGGCGTTGTACTGCTCGTCCGACAGCACCTGGTAGCCGGGGTTCGCGAGCTCCGCCCGGAAGATCATCGCGAACATGCCGCCGATCAGGAACATGATGAACGTGAAGACGATGTACTGGATCCCGATCACCTTGTGATCGGTGTTGAACTTGAAGTAGTCGCGCCACGAGTACGCGCCGTGCTGCGAGTGGTCGTGGGGGTCGATGTCCTTGCCGATGATCCACGGCCACCAGTAGTCGAACCCGCCGATGCCGACGATGAAGCCGACGGCGCCGAAGATGTAGGCGACGACGACGAGGGTGGACCACTGGACCACGGGGTCCATGCCGAGGATCTGGCGCACCGCGGCGGCGACGAGCATCGCGAGCACGGCGAAGAGCGCCGACGTCCAGATGCAGCGCGCGAGGTTGGGCTTGAGGGCGGTGGTCATCGGCTATCCCCCGAACTGGAGCTGATCATAGGGGCGGCGGCCATCAGGCGGCCTCCGCCGTCGTCGTCTGGTCGGCCTGCTCGGCCTCCTGCGCCAGCGCGGCCTTGCGCTCGGCGACCCACTTGTCGAAGTCGGCCTGCGACACGACGCGCACCTGGGGGATGATCGAGCCCTCGACGGCGCTGTTCATGCCGGTGTGGCCGACGCCGCAGAGGTACGCGCAGACCACGTCGAAGGTCCCGATCTTCGACGGCGTCACGGACGCGTAGTTGGTCTGGGTGGGCAGGGTGGACATCTGGAAGCGCCAGTCCGGTACCCAGAAGGCGTGCATGACGTCGTTCGAGGTCAGCTCGAAGGCGATCGGCTGGCCCACGGGGACGACCAGCTCGGCCTCCTCCTTGAGCGCGATCTCCTCGTTCATGTAGTCGAACTTCCAGCCGAACTGGTAGCCGATGATGTGGATCTTCTGGCCGCTCTTCTCGCCGGCCGCGTAGACGTCGTCCTTGGCGAGCACGTACCAGCCGCCGATCACGCAGGCGACGACGATGACGAAGGGGATCGCGGTCCAGAGGATCTCGAGCCCGGTGTTGCCGTGGACGTTCTTGCCCTCGCGCTGGTCGTTCGGCCGCGCCCGGAAGCGGTAGACCCCGACCAGCAGGAACAGCGTGACGATGCCGAAGATGATCCCCGAGAAGGCGAGGAAGAAGATGTACAGGTAGTCGATGTTCGCCGCCTGCTCCGAGGCCTGCATCGGCAGCGTGCGCGTGACGATGAGGATCACGCTGATGACCGCGCCGATGACCGTCCCGATGATCGCGAGCGGGAGGACCTTCAGGTTCTTCAACGTTCCGGGGCCTTTCGGACGCGCGCACGCCCAGCGGGCGGGCGATTCACACGGGCATCGTATCCACGCCCCCGGACGCCCCGCAACATCGCATCAATCGGTACGTGCCGCGGTGATCCCGCGATTCGACACGCGGGGGCGGAGCGCTATGCTGGCGACGCGCCGATCGTGGCGCGATGCGACGGAGGATCCCCGAGAGCGATGAGCGCAGAGCACTCCACCGGCGGCGACGTCGCCGAGCCGATGACCCAGCTGGACTACGCGCAGGACCGGCTCGAGGAGCGCGACTCCGGCGTCGCCTCGGCCGCGGCCCTGCTCAGCGGCCTCGGCGCGGGGCTAGGCGTGCTGTCGATCTACTTCGCCCCGATGATCCTCGGCTTCGTCGCGATGGGCGCGGCCATCATCGGCCTCTCGATCGCGGGCGACCGCGACCGCTTCGCGAAGATCGCCCTGATCATCGCCGCCGTCGGCTGGCTGGCCGGCTCGATCATCGCGGTCTTCACGGGCTCGAGCCCGCTGTCGTTGAAGATGGGCTGACGCGCGCGCCGGCGTCAGCTGGCGACGAGCGCGATCACCAGGAACCCGACCGCCCAGACCACGGCGCCGCCGACCAGGATGGCGGCGAGGGGGAGGGAGGTCGCGATCACGAGCGCGCCGGCGATCGCCCCCAGGGCGACGGCCAGGACGACGGCGATCTCGTAGAGCGCCCGCCGGTCCTGCTCGAGCGTCTCCGCCATCGGCGGCTAGGCGCGCTCGGCGGGCGGCTCGTCCGCGGCCGGCAGGGCCGCGGGCTCCTCGGCGGCCGGGGCGGCCTCCGGCGCGGGCTGGCCCTCGACGCCGGCGCGGAACTCCTGGGCGGTCTCGCCGAGCATCTCGACGCGCGCCGAGGCGGCCTCCTTGGCGGACTGCGCCGCCTTGCCGATCTTCGTCTGCGGCTCGTACGCCTCGCCGTCCTCGTCACCGGCGGCCACGCCCGCGCGCACGTCGCGCGCGGTGTCGCCGACGCTCTTGGCCGCGCGGCCGATCGCGGTCTGCGGCTCCGCGCCGCCGGCCGAGGCCTTGGCGTCGTCCGCGAGCCCCGCGATCTCCTCACGCGCCTCCTTGGCGGCCTCGATCGCCGCCGTGGCGCCCTCGGTGGCCTTCTCACGGCCGGTGCGGGCCGCGCGGAACGCGGCCGAGTTCTCATCGGCGGGCGCCGTGTAGCTCGACTGGAGCTCCGCGGCCGCGCCCTTGACGGCCTCGCCGGTGTCCTTGACCCGGTTCGCGCCGCGGCGGAAGAGCTTCTTGCTGCCGCCGACGCCGAACACGAGGAACCCGATCGCCACCACGATCAGGATCTGCCAGAGCGAGAGTCCGAACACCGAGCCTCCAGGAGCGGGGTTCCCGCATGGTACAGGCCGCAAGCCGCGGGCGGGGTGACCGGATCCCGCGGGAGCCGGGGCGGCGGCACCCCAGCGGGTATCGTGAGGGCCCGCGCCGACCTCCCGGAGGAGCCCCGCGATGACGGACCTGCCCGCGCCGCTCGGCGCGCTGCCCCTGCGGGTGGAGCGCTGCGATCTCCAGCCGCTCGCGTTCGAGACCCCGAGCTTCACGCGCGTCACGACCGTGGTCGAGATCACGGGGGGCGGGCACGTGGGACGCGGGGAGGACGTCACGTACACCCCGGCGGACCAGGACGAGCACCGCGCGCACGCGCCGTTCCGCCTGACGGGGGAGGACACGCTCGCCGGCTGGCTCGACCGCCTCGACGGGATCGCGCTCTTCGGCACGGCCCCGCAGGAGCCGTCGGCGCCCGACTACCGCCGCTGGGCCTACGAGTCGGCGCTCCTCGACCTCGCCCTGCGGCAGGCGGGCGCGACGCTCGGGGCGGTGCTCGGGCGCACCCCGAGCCCGGTCCGCTTCTGCGTCTCCTCGGGCCTCGGCCCGGCCGCCTGGCTCGCCGTGGCACCCGACCTCGAGTTCAAGCTCGACGCCGACGCCGCGTGGGACGCGGCGCGGATCGCCGACCTCGCCGCCACGGGGCGCGTGCGCGTCGTCGACATCAAGGCCCACTACGGCGACGAGCTCGGGCTGCGCGGCGACGACGCCCTGCGGGTCCTGGAGCTGGTCCGCGACGGCCTGCCCGACGCCGTGATCGAGGACCCGCCCGTCGACGCCGCGGCGCTCGCGCTGCTCGAGGGGCGGCTCGACCGGGTCGCCTTCGACGCGCCGGTCCACCGCGTGTCCGACCTCGAGCGCCTGCCGCGCACCGGCTGGATGAACATCAAGCCCTCGCGCTTCGGCCGCCTCGCGGAGCTCCTCGCCGCGATCGCCTGGTGCGAGGAGCGCGGCGTCCGCCTGTACGGCGGCGGCCAGTTCGAGCTCGGCCCGGGCCGCGCGCAGATCCAGGAGCTCGCGGCGCTGTGGTACCCGGACGGCCCCAACGACGTCGCCCCGGGCGCGTACAACGCGCCGCAGGCCGTCGCGGGCCTGCCGACGAGCCCGCTGCCCGCGCCGGGCGGCGCGGCCGGATTCGGCGCCTGAACGCCCCACTCGTTTCTCCCCACGCCTGATAATCATGATTATGGGAAGTCAGTGACGGTCGCGGCCGATCGCTGAGCGCGGCAGCGACGGGACCCCGCCCCATCCGCGGTACCCTGTGGCCATGCGCTACGTGATCCTCGGCGGCGGACCCTCCGGCTACGCCGCCGCGACGGCGGCGCACGCGCTCGGCGGCGACGTCACGCTGATCGAGGACCGCGGGCTCGGCGGCTCGTGCACGCTGACCGACGCGATCCCGTCGAAGACGCTCCTCAGCACCGCCACGGTGCTCGCGGCGATCGACCGCGCCGACCAGTCCGGCGTCACCTTCGAGCACGGCAAGCCGCACGTCGACATGCTCCGCACCGTCGCGCACGCGCGCTGGGTGGCGACGCACCAGTCGCGCGGGATCCGCGACCGCCTCGCGGAGACGAGCGTGCGCACGATCCACGGCCGCGGCCGCATCGTCGCGCCGGGTCGGATCGTCGTCGCCTGCGACGGCTACGAGCAGGAGGTCGAGTACGACACGCTGCTCGTCTCGACCGGCGCCAGCCCGTGGCAGCCGTCGTTCGCGGAGATCGACCACGAGCGCGTGTTCACCACGCGCGAGGTCCTGGACCGGCGCGAGACGCCCGAGCACCTGATCGTGGTCGGCGCCGGCGCCACCGGCTGCGAGTACGCCGAGTTCTACGCCTCGTCGGGCAGCCAGGTCACGCTGCTGTCCGCCC
>CAIQOY010000207.1 GCA_903873565.1 uncultured Actinomycetes bacterium | reverse complement strand
GATCCAGCAGCACCGCGCGGGTCGCGAGCAGCCGCAGAGCGCGTAGATACCCGGCATGACGCCGGGTGAACTCGCCCTCGCGGGCCTCGCCGCCCTGATCGCGGTCATCGTCAACGCGCTCGCCGGCGGCGGCACGCTGATCTCGTTCCCGATGCTGCTGGCCCTCGGGGTGCCGCCGATCAGCGCCAACGTGACCAACACCGTGGCGCTCGTGCCCGGCTACCTGGGCGGGACGCTCGCCCAGCGCTCGGACCTCGACCGCCAGGGGCGGCGCCTGCGCGTGCTGATGCCGGCCGCGGCGCTGGGCGGGCTCGCCGGGGCGGCGCTGCTCCTGCTCACGCCGGAGTCGGTGTTCGCGGTGCTGGTGCCGATCCTGATCCTCGCCGCCGTCGCGGTGCTCGCGCTGGGCGACGCGGTCAAGCGGCGCGTCGCGGAGCGCGTCTCCCGCACGCTCGACGGCGGGCCCGAGCGCCTGCTCGGCCCGGCGATCGGCATCTTCGCGGCGGCGATCTACGGCGGCTACTTCGGCGGCGGGCTCGGGATCATCGTGCTGGCGGTGCTCGGCGTGATCCTGGTCGACACCCTGACCCGCCTGAACGCGCTCAAGCAGGCCACCAGCCTCGTGGTCAACGCCGTCGCCGCAGGCGTGTTCGTGGCGTTCGGCGACGTCGTCTGGTCGGCGGCGGCGGTGATGCTGGTCTGCGCCGTCGTCGGCGGCTACCTCGGCGGCACGCTCGCCGGCCGCGTGCCCGCGCGCGTCCTGCAGCGCATCGTCCTCGTGATCGGCGTGGCGGTCGCGGTCGGCTACGCGGTGCGCACGTACGCCTAGGCGGCGCGCGCCATCACGCCCGTGGCCGCCGTGCGGGCCGGGTCGGGCACGTTGGTCGTGATGCCGTCGACGCCCATGGCCACGAGCCGCGCGATCGCGCCCGGATCGTCGGGCGTCCAGCACCAGATCTCGCCGCCGGCGCGGTGCACCTGCGACACGAGCTGGGGGGTGACGAGGCGGTACTGGACCGTGACGAGGTCGACGCTGGTCGCGCGCATCAGGAGGTCGACGCGGCTGGTGAGCACCCAGCGGCGCACGCGGTCGACGGTCCAGCCGAGCGCGCGCAGCCAGTCGTGGTGGTGGCGCGGGATCGTCAGGCCGACGCGGATGCGGGGCTCGAGGTGCCGGATCCAGAGCGCCTGCTCCCAGCCGCCGCCGGTCAGCACCACGCGCTCGACCATGCCGGCGTCGCGCAGCTCGCGCACCAGCTGGTCGGCGATGCCGTTCTGCTTGAGGTCCAGGTTCATCGGCACCCCGGCGCGGCTGCAGAGCGCGAGGGCGTCACGCAGCAGCGGGGCAGCGGGGTTCTCGCCGCGGTCGTGGGCGAGCACGAGCTCGCCGTCCGCACGGCGCCGGCGCACGTCCACCTCGACCATGTCGCACTCGAGGCGGATCGCCTCGGCGATCTGGGCCAGCGTGTTGTCGCCAAGCCCGGTGCGGTAGCCGCGGTGCGCGATGTGCAGGTGGTGATGGCCCATGGTCCGAACGTACCCCCTGCCAACCGTAGTCCCTGCGGGCTTCACCGGATAGATCCCGCGTCGAAACCGCTTCGACGACCGCTGCGCGGCGCTACCGTGGGGCACATGGGAACGCGCGCATCGCGGCCGGTCCTCCCGGCCACCGGGCTCGGCTGGGCGGGCGTCGTCGTGGCGCTGCTCGGGCTCGTCTCCCTCGTCGCGCTGATCGCCGTCGACGCGTTGCAGACTGGCCCCGACGAGCGGCCCGGGTTCTGGATCGCCTGGCTCGGGATCACGGCGGGGGCTGTGCTCATCGTCGGCGCTGTCGCGCGGGGCGAGCGCGCGCTCCTGGCCTTCGTGGCCCTGATCCCGTTCGCGCTGTTCCTCGTCCTGCTCCTGATGGAGCTGACCGGGCTGATGGAGTAGTCGGAGAGCCGGCGCTCGGGCTCGAACCGAGGACCTCTCGCTTACAAGGCGAGTGCTCTAGCCAACTGAGCTACGCCGGCGGCCCGGGCAGCCTAGCGACCGCGATGTGCGTCATGCTCAGGGGGTGCAGCGCCCGCTCCGGAT
>CAIQOY010000206.1 GCA_903873565.1 uncultured Actinomycetes bacterium | reverse complement strand
GGCGACATCCAGGGCGCCTTCCCCGGCGGCTCGTCGCCGCTGACGGTCTGGCTCGGCAAGGACATCTCGGGCAACCACGTCCACGCCGACCTCGCGAAGATGCCGCACGTCCTCGTCGCCGGCACCACGGGCTCGGGCAAGTCGGGCTGCCTCAACGCGATGCTGGTCTCGATCCTGCTCAACGCCTCGCCGGACGAGGTCAAGATGATCCTGATCGACCCCAAGCGGGTCGAGCTCAACCACTACGAGGCGATCCCGCACCTGCTCACGCCCGTGGTCACCAACATGAAGAGCGCGGCCGCCGCGCTCCTCAACGTGGTGGGCGAGATGGAGCGCCGCTACGAGAAGCTCGGCACGGCCCGCAGCCGCAACATCGTCGAGTTCAACAAGTCCCGCATCAGCGCGGGCCGCGAGGAGGAGGCGCTGCCCTACGTCCTCGTCGTGATCGACGAGCTCGCCGACCTGATGATGGTCGCGCCGGCCGAGGTCGAGGACTGCATCATCCGCCTCGCCCAGAAGTCGCGCGCCGTCGGCATCCACCTCGTCTTGGCCACGCAGCGCCCGTCCGTCGACGTCATCACCGGCATGATCAAGGCCAACGTGCCGAGCCGCATCGCCTTCGCGGTCTCGTCGATGACGGACTCGCGCGTGATCCTCGACACGCCGGGCGCCGAGAGCCTGCTCGGCCAGGGCGACATGCTCTACCGCCCGATCGGCACGAGCCGCATCCAGCGCATCCAGGGCGCCTTCGTCGGCGAGGACGAGGTCGGCCTCGTGGTCGAGCAGTGCCGCCGCCAGGCCGAGCCCGAGTTCGAGGAGGGCTTCCTCGACATGCCGGCCCTCGTCGCGGGCCAGGGCGGGGGCGCCGATCAGGACGACGACTCGGACCCCGACTCCGACCCCCTGCTCGAGGACGCCCTCAAGGTGGTCTGCAACCACGAGACCGCCTCGGTCTCGCTCCTGCAGCGGCGCCTGCGCGTCGGCTACACCCGCGCGGGCCGGCTGATCGACATGCTGGAGCGGCGCGGCGCGATCTCGGGCTACGAGGGCTCGAAGCCCCGCCAGGTCCTGATCACGGAGGCCGACATCCCGCGCCTGATGGCCGGGGGCGGCACGGCGGTCGCCGCCGTGACCGCGGACGCGGGCGACGAGCCCCCGTTCGACGTCGACGAGGACTAGCGGGCCACGGCGAAGGCCGTGACCGCGATGTCGTCCGCTTCGTAGATGGTGGTCGTGCTGCCGTCCGCATCCCCGCAGCGGAGGACGATGTCGTAGGTGCCGGCCGCGACGTCGGCCGCGCCGGTGAGACCGACCGTGTCCGTGTCGCCTGCGGTCAGGTACTCGGTGGCGGAGCCGCCGTAGGTGAGGTCGAGCAGCCCGGGCCCGGGGACGCCGAGGAAGAGGGTGCAGGACGCGGCGTCCGCGAAGCTCCCCCCGTTGCGCAGGGACACCTGGGCGCTGATCACGATCCGGCTCGCCTGGTCGACCGTGATCGCGCCGGTGCTCCCGCGGCAGTTGCCGTAGCACGGGACGGGGGTGGCGGCGGCCGGAGCCGTGGAGATCACGTTCACGCTGCTGCTCGTGAACGCCTGGTTGTTCTTCTGGACGGCGCTCGCGGTGGCCAGCACCCCCTGCGCGCCCTGGGGGCCCTGCTCGCCCTGCGGCCCGCGCTCGCCCTGCGGCCCGCGCTCGCCCTGCGGCCCCGCGGCACCCGTCGCGCCGGTCAGGAGCGTGCCGGCGGCGAAGTCGGCCGCCGACAGCGATCCGTCCTTGACCTTGGGGCCGGTGACCGCGTTGG
>CAIQOY010000205.1 GCA_903873565.1 uncultured Actinomycetes bacterium | reverse complement strand
TCGACGTCGTCTACTGGCTCGTGCACTCGATGGGGTCGGGCGGCGACTTCGCCGAGCTCGACCGCCAGGCCGCCGCCAACTGCGCGGCCGCGGCCGCCCAGGCCGGGGTGCGCCAGATCATCTACATGGGCGGCCTCGGCGCCGACGACCCGGACCTCTCGCACCACCTCCAGAGCCGCCACGAGACGGGCGCGATCCTCGCCGACGGCCCCGTCCCCGTGACGACGCTGCGCGCGGCGATGGTTATCGGCCAGCACAGCGCCTCCTTCCAGATGATGCGCGACCTCGTGCACCGGCTGCCCGCGATGGTGACGCCGCGCTGGGTCACGACCCGCTCGCAGCCGATCGCCTTCGCCGACCTGCGCGACTACCTGGTCGGCGTCTGCGACCTCCCGGAGGCGTTCGGGCGCACCCTCGACGTCGGCGGCCCCGAGATCCTCACCTTCCAGGAGATGATGGAGCGCACCGCCGTGCTCGCCGGGCGCCGCAAGCCCGTGATCCTGCCCGTGCCGGTGCTCTCGCCGGAGCTGTCGTCGCTGTGGTGCGGCTTCGTGACCGAGGTGGACACGAAGATCGCCCGGCCCCTCGTCGAGGGCCTGCGCAACGAGACCATCTGCCTCAACGACGACATCCTGCGGCTCGTGCCGAAGGAGCGGATGTCGTTCGACGACGCCGTCCGCCGCGCCCTCGTCGGCGTGCCCGCCCGCTACTAGCCGCTACTCGAGCGGCAGGACGAGGCAGGACGTGTTGCGCTTGATGCGGCGCAGGTGCCAGCGGAACCGCAGCCGGCCGTAGCGGCGCCGGTCGGGGCCGAACACGATCAGCCCGATCCCGTGCGCATCCGCCACCCCGAACAGCGCGTGCACCGGGCGCGGCGAGTTGTAGAGGACGGTCCGCGCATCGGCGCCTGCGTCGCGGGCGGCGTCGCAGATCCGCTGCATCTGCTCGCGCACGACGGGATTGCCCATCGTGCGCCGCGCCGAGGCGTTGGCGTTCGCGGTCGGCAGGGTCACGGCGAGGCAGATCAGGAGCTCGGAGCCCGCCTCCAGCGCGGCCTCGATCGCCGACTGCGCGAGGTCCTCGTCGAACGAGATGTCGAACGAGACCAGCATCACGGGGCGCCGCTCGGTCCGCTCCGGCGCGGCCGGGACGGCCGGTGCGCGGTCGCGGATGGCGGTGCTCATCGCCGCTTGGGCTCGACCGTGGCCGTGAAGCGCTCGACGGTGCCGTCGATGGTGCGCTTCTTGAGCCAGCGCATCACGACCCCATACCAGAGGGCGCCGGCGGCGACCGCGACGCCGAGCATCGCGTAGGGCCCGAACTGGGACAGCGCGAGCAGGCCGAGCAGGCCGACGACGCCGACCCCGACGCGGCCGAGCAGCTTGAAGCGCCGCTGCGCGAGGGCGGCGGCGGTGTTGAGCATCCGGGCCTGCTCCTCCGTGTCGTAGCGCGCGCCGCAGCCGGGGCAGCGCACGACCTGGCCGGCCGTGGCGCGGGTCTCCGTGCCGCACGGGCAGCGCACGACGATGGGTGCGGCGGCCCTGACCTTGCCGACGGGGGCGGGGCGCTCGAGCGGATCGCGTGGGGAGGACATGGACGCATTGTCCCCGTATCCCTATACAACGGCAACCGCGGGTTGTACGCTTGCGCCATGCCCGGGTGGAGAGCCGGGCCGGGAGAAGGAGGAGACATGCCAGGAGCGGAGGTAACGCTCGATCAAGTCGGTCTGATCAAGACCATGAAGTGGTACGACGGGTTCGTCATCGGACTCGCCGGGCCGGGATTCATCCTGGCCGGCGTGGCCGGGTCGACCCTCACGCTGGGCCCCGTCTGGGCGGCGACCATCTGGTTCCTGTCCGCCGTCGTCGGCGGCCTGTCGGCGTACATCTACTCGGAGCCCGCCGCGATGTTCCCGGACAAGTCCGGCGGCCTCTCGATGTTCGCCAAGGAGGGCTGGCGCCAGCACTTCTCGCTGGCCGGTCCGATCGCGACCTTCGGCTACTGGTTCGCGTGGTCGTCGGTGCTCGCCATCTACGGCGGCATCATCGGCACGCTGCTCCTGTCGAAGTTCGCACCTGACGCGCTGGCCACGGTCTGGAACGTCTGGTTCATCGACGTCACCTGGCCGCGGCTGATCGGCGCGGTCTGCATCCTGTCGTGCTTCCTGTTCAACTACTTCGGGATGCGCCCCGCGGTGTGGTTCTCGTACGCCACCGCCGCGCTGTTCGTGATCCCGCTCCTGGCCATCACGATCATCCCGCTCGTGAACGGCTCGATGGGCAGCGGCAACATCGACTGGGGCTGGAACACCTCGGTCATCAACGAGAACGTCGCCTTCTACGGCGGCACCCCGGGCATGACCCAGGCCATCATCCTGGGCATCGTCTGGTTCTGGGTGATCGCGTGGTCGTCGTACTTCCCGGAGGCGCCGGCGACGTTCGCCCCCGAGTACCACGACACCAAGGAGGGCACGCGCCTCGCGGTCGCCTCGACGGCGATCATGGGCGTGTTCTTCTCGACCCTGCTGCCCCTGACCTGCGTCGCGGTGCTGGGCCTCGCCAAGATCTACGAGGACCCGACCTACATCGCGTTCCTGACGTGGGTGCTCGACGACACCGTCGGCAGCACGCTCGGCGCGATCTTCACCGTGTTCATCTGCGCGGGGCTCCTGCTCTCGATGAACACGGCGACCATGGACGGCTCGCGCGCCCTCTACGGCATGGCCAAGGAGGGGCTGACCATCCAGTGGCTGGCCAAGCTGAACGACAACAACGTGCCGGGCCGCGCGATGGCGCTCGACATGCTGTTCAACCTGGCCCTGCTGTTCATCGCCCCGACGCTGCTGTTCACGCTGCTGGCGGGCAACATCGGCTACGTGCTGGCGCACATCCTGGCGCTCTCGGGCTTCCTGCTCCTGCGCCGGGACCGCCCGAACTGGCCGCGCCCGCTCAAGCTCGGGCCCTTCTGGGTCCTGGCCGCGTGGGTCTGCATGATCGTGAACATCGGCGCGTCGATCGTCGGC
>CAIQOY010000204.1 GCA_903873565.1 uncultured Actinomycetes bacterium | reverse complement strand
TCCCCGTAGGCCTCGAGGCACGCCGTGCGCTCGGCGGCGGTCAGGGGCTCGTGGCCGTACAGCACCTGGAAGGCGGGCGACAGGAAGGCGAACAGGTCCTCGGCCGGGTCGCCGAGCGCGGGGCACTGCCAGTCGATCAGGCGCGGCCCGTCGAGCCCGACGATGACGTTGCCCGACCCCGCGTCCGTGTGGATCAGGGCGCGCCGGGCCGCGGCCTGGACCGGGCGCGTCGGGGTCAGGGCGCGCAGCGCGGCGGCATCGGCGGGGTCGGCGCCGGCGAGCAGGCGCTCGCCCTCCGCGAGGATCCCGTCCGACGACGTGGCCACCGACCGGAACCCCTCGGCCGGGACGGCGTGCTGGCGGCGCAGCATCTCCGCGACGGCCGCCGTGCCCTCCCGCCACTGGTCGCCGTCGACCCAGCCGTAGACGAGCACCGCCGGGTGCTCGGGCGTGCGCGGCAGGTAGGCCACGGGCTCGGGCGCGACCCGGCTGCCCTGCAGCACCGCGAGGGCGCGGGCCTCGTCGTCGGGGAGGATCGGGAACAGCCGCCAGCCGTCCTGGTCGGCGAAGACCTTGACCACCCAGTCGACGCCGTCGCCCTCCAGGCGCATGACGTCGTTCCAGTAGCCGCCGGCGAGCGGCGTCGCCGTGACGGCGAGACCCGGGTCGAGGACGCCGTGGGCGCGGAGGAGGGCGGGCGCGTCGATGCCGGCAGTATCGCCGGGCTCGGCGCCCCGCCCCGCCACCGCCGCGGGCCTAGCCGCCCGCGGCCCAGTCCACGATCTGCTCGGCGGAGATCGGCAGCGACGTGACGCGCACGCCGTAGGGCGACAGCGCGTCCTCGATCGCGGCGCTCATGATCGCCGGCGTGAGCATGCGCCCGCCCTCGCCCGCGCCCTTGATGCCGTAGGCGGTGAAGGGCGACGGCGTCTCCTGGTGCCCGATCGTGATCGTCGGGACCTCCATCGACGAGGGCAGGTGGTAGTGCTCGAAGTTCTCGTTGAGCAGCCGCCCCTCGGCGTCGTACTTGTACTCCTCGAACATCGCCGAGCCGAGGCCCTGCACCGTGCCGCCGATGATCTGGCCGTTGAGCGTCTTGGGGTTGACGACGGTGCCCGCGTCGTGGACCGCCGCGTAGCGGAGGAACTCGACCCGGCCCGTCCCGACGTCGACCTCCACGACGGCCATGTGCCAGGCGTGCCCGACGAACGGGTAGAAGAACCCGAGGTCGGAGCGGTCGTCGTTCGGGAGCGTGGTCAGCGGGTGGTCGTACGTCCACTGCGTGGCCAGGCCGCTCTCCATGTCGGGCGGCAGGTCCAGCTTGAACATGTACGCCGTCATGGCGATCTCGCCGAGCGTGAGGTGCTTGTCGGGCGCGCCCTTGACCCCCACGCCGCCATCGCGGAACTCGAGGTCGCCCTCGGCCACCTCCAGCTTGTCGGCGGCGATGCGGGCGATCTTCTCCTTCATCTGGGAGGCCGCGCCGGCCACGGCGCCCGACACCATCACGGTGTAGCGCGAGCCGCCCGGGCCGGTGCCCGGCAGCGCGTGCTGCGAGTCTGCGTAGGTGACGACGACGCTCGCCGGGTCGACGTCGAACTCCTCGGCGACGACCTGCGAGACGACGGTCTCCGGCGAGTTGCCCCACATCGACTGCGAGTGCAGCGTGACGACGATCTCGCCGGTCGGCTCGATCTGCAGGCTCGCGCTCTCCGGCGAGCTGGTCGGCGTGAACGCCGGCTCGTCGAACCAGAACCAGAACTCCGTCGACGAGAAGACGCTGCGCTCCTGGGAGGCGACGACCCCGATGCCGACGTGGCGGCCCTCCGCGCGGGCGTCATCGCGGTACTTGACCCAGTGGTCGTAGTCGAAGTCGGCGAGGATCTTCTCGAGCACGCCCGGGTAGTTGCCCGAGTCGTAGATGTTGCCCGTCGGCGTCCGGTACGGGAAGACGTCGGGCGGCAGCAGGTTGCGG
>CAIQOY010000203.1 GCA_903873565.1 uncultured Actinomycetes bacterium | reverse complement strand
GTCGAGTGGTCGACGGCGGGCGCGGACGACGCGCACGTGCGGATGGCCGCCGACGTGGTGCGCGAGTGCCTCGCCAACGCGGTCGTGCACGGCCGCGCCGCACGGGCGACGGTCGCCGTGGCGGCCCGCGGCGACCACGTCGAGGTGGAGGTGGTCGACGACGGGCGCGGCCCGCAGGGCGGCCCGCCCGGGCTCGGCAGCGCCGTGCTCGCGCGCGACGCGCAGGGCGGCTGGGAGATCGCCGCCGCACCGGCGGGCGGCACCCGCGTCCTCGCCCGGATCCCCCTCGAGCGCGCCTGAGCGCGCGGCCTACGGCGCGTTGAAGTTCGCGTTCGACGTCATCCGCCAGCCGCTCGGCGTCTGCACGAACGTGACGATGCGGGGGGCGGGGGAGGTCGAGTACGCGGTGCCGCTGATCGTCTGCGTGGTCTGCGAGTAGTAGCGCACGACGACGACCCCGCCCGCGCGGGTCACCGTGATCTTCGACAGCGCGTAGTCGGAGATGACGGTGGTCGAGTCCGCGAAGTCGGCGAGGTACTGGTTGCGGTTCTGCCCGGAGCCGTTCGCGCGCTGCACCTGGAAGGCGGGCGAGAGGAAGGCGCGCAGCTGGTCCGGGTCGCCGGCCACGAGGAGGTCCCAGAAGCGGGTGACGAGGCGCGTCCCGAGCTTGAGGTTGGCGGCCTGCTGCTCGGCGGTGGCGCGCTCGGCGGGGGCCGCCGCGGCCGTGCCGGACAGGGCGAGGGGCAGCGCGAGGGCGAGGGCGAGGAGGATGAGCAGGCGTCGATGCATGGGGTGAGCCTAGCGGCTGCGGCGGGGTCAGACCGCGGCGATGTCGCGGACGGGGTCGTCCGCGGGGCCGGTCTCGAACCCGATCACGAGGCGCATGTCGAGGGCGTGGGCGAGGCGGCGCAGGACGTCCGTGCTCGACGGGTGCTGGCCGTTCTCGATCCGCGCGACCACGGCGACGCTGGTGCCCATCCGCTGCGCGACCTCCGCCCGGGTCAGGCCGAGCTCGCCGCGGCGGTGGATCGCGCGGCGGGCGATCTCAGCCTGGGGGCGTCGGGCCTCCCAGATCGCGCGGTACTCGGGGTCCTCCACCAGATTGCGGGCGTGGTCGTCCGCGACGGCCGTGCCTATCGGGCTGATCCACTCGGTGTCGGAGCTTCTCAGTGTCACGGCGTTCATGGTACCTCCTGCAGGGATGGCGGGCTCGTGGGGGTCATGGCGCATCGCCTCCGATTGGTCGCGGCCCGGGTCGGGGGGCGGCGTCGATGCGCGTGCGCAGATCGAGCCAGCGGGCCTCCGCGATCGCGATCTCCCGCTCGGGCACGCGTCGCGAGCGCTTCGCGAAGGCGTGCAGGAGCACGATGAGGTTGTCCGAGCGGCGGTAGAGGATGCGGTGCAGGTCGCGCCCGTGGTGACAGCGCAGCTCGCGCAGCCCGTGCGCCACCTGCGATGTGATCGGGAACGGCGGTGGCGGGTCCGCCGGCGGCAGCCCGGTCAGGATCGCGATCTGCGCGCGGAGGGATTCGCGAGGCGCGAGCGCCAGCGCGCTCACGTACGCGCGCACCGGCTCATGTCGGTTGCGGTCCCGGTAGTAGACGGCCTGCGTGCGCCCCATCGGCACCACGCTGGCGCGGAGCGCCTGCGCGCCGCTGGGCCGTCTGCAACGCGCAGCGCACGGAGTGCGTCGCGCCGCGCGCGCCCGTCACGCGGGGCGCGCCGCCCGTGCCCCTACCCGCCCCAGATCCCGCAGGTGATGCCGCCGTCCACGTTGAGCTCGAGGCCGGTCACCCAGCTGGCCTCGTCGGAGGCCAGGTAGACGAAGGCGTTGGCGTGGTCGAGGGGCTCGCCCATGCGGCCGAGGGGGTGCAGGCCGATCGCGAAGCGGCGGCTCGCGTCGGGGTCGTCCTGGGCGTCGAAGTAGCCGTCGATCATCGGCGTGTTGGTGAAGCCGGGGCAGACGCAGTTGGCGCGGATGTTCTGCTTGGCGCCGTCGAGGGCCATGCACTTCGTGAGCATGATCAGGCCCGCCTTCGAGGCGCAGTAGGCGGCGTCCGCGGGGATCGCCCACTGGCCGGCCATCGAGGCGGTGGAGAGGATCGAGCCGCCGCCCCTGGCGGCGAGGTGGTCCCAGGCCTCCTTCGCGCAGAGGAAGACGCTCTTGAGGTTGGTGTCGAGCTCCTTGTCCCACTGGTCCTCGGTCAGGTCCATGACCGAGCCGACGATGGTCACGCCGGCGTTGCAGACGAGGACGTCGAGGCCGCCGAAGCGCTCCACGGTGGCGTCGACGACCGCCCGGATCGAGGCGCGGTCGGTGACGTCGATGCCGAGGCCGAGGGCGTCGCCGCCGATCAGGGCCGCGGTCTCCTCC
>CAIQOY010000202.1 GCA_903873565.1 uncultured Actinomycetes bacterium | reverse complement strand
GGCCGTGATGTCCTCCGGGGTGGGCGCGAAGACGTCGAAGGCGAGGTAGCCGCCCTCGGCGAGGAGCGCGTGCGCGGCCCGCAGGGCGGCGAGGCGCTCGGTGTCGTCGCGCAGGTGCAGCAGGCTGCGGAAGGGGATCAGGACACGGTCGTAGGTGCCTTGGACGTTCGGGTCGAGCAGGTCGCCCGTGCGGAGGTCGATCCGCTCCCGGACGCCGGCGCGCTCGGCGTTGGTCTCGAGGTGCCCGCGCATGGCCGGGGATGGGTCGACGGCGATCACCTCGTAGCCGGCCTCGGCGAGGGGCACCGCGATCCGGCCCGAGCCCGCGGCGAGCTCCACCACCGGGGTGGTCGTGCCCTGTGCCATCCCGATGTAGTGGGGGATGTCCTCGACGACCTCGAGGCACCACGCGTCGTAGATGTCGGCGATCGGCGCGTACTCGTCGACTCGCGCGGCCACGGCTAGCCTCGAAGCCAGCGCGGGGGCAGGCCCTCGCGCTCGGCGAGGACGTCGAGGATGCGCAGGGGGTCGGTGCCGTCCCTGGCGAGCAGGACGAGCAGGTGGAAGAGGACGTCGGCGGCCTCCTCGGCCTGGTGGTCCGAGCCGGGGGCGGCCTCGAGCACCTCGGCGGCCTCCTCGGCCACCTTGCCCGCCGCCACCTCGCGGTCGGCGGCCAGAAGGCGCGCCACGTACGACGTCTCGGGGTCGGCGCCGCGCCGCGCCTCGATCGTCCCGGCGAGCCGGGCGAGCAGGGGGCCGGCGTCCTCGCCCCAGCAGGAGCGGGTGCCCGTGTGGCAGGCGGGGCCAGCGGGGGAGACCAGCACGAGCAGCGCGTCGGCGTCGCAGTCGAGCCGGATCGACTCCACCTGCAGCACGTTGCCGCTCGTGGCGCCCTTCTCCCAGAGCTCGTGGCGCGAGCGCGACCAGAAGGTGGCCCGGCGCGTCGCGAGGGTCTGCGCGAGGGCGTCGGCGTTCATCCAGGCCATCATCAGCACGGTGCCGTCGACCGCGTCTTGGCAGATCGCGGGGATCAGTCCGTCCCGGTCGAAGACGGGCTCGCCGGCGAGGGTCAGCGCATCGGCAGGTTCCGAGCCCGGCATGCGTCCTTCACCTCCTCCACGGTCGAGATCGCGTCGTGGAAGATGCTCGCAGCCAGGGCGGCGGAGACGCCCGCCTCCAGCACGTCGGCGATGTCGGCGGGGCCGCTCGCCCCGCCCGAGGCGATGATCGGCACGTCGACGGCGTCGAGCAGGCGCGCGTAGAGGTCGATGGCGTACCCCGACTGCGTGCCGTCCTGGTCCATCGAGGTGACGAGCAGCTCGCCCGCGCCGCGCTCCACGGCCTCAACGGCCCAGGCCACGGCGTCGCGGCCCGTGGGGCGGCGCCCGCCCGAGGCGACGGCCTCCCACACCCCGTCGGGGCGCGTGCGGGCGTCGATCGCGACCACGATGCACTGGGAGCCGTGGCGCTCGGCGCACTCGGCCACGAGGTCGGGGCGGTCGAGGGCCGCGCTGTTGATCGAGACCTTGTCGGCGCCCGCGCCGAGCAGGTCGCGCACGTGCGGCTCGTCGGAGACGCCGCCTCCCACTGTGAGCGGCACGTCGATCCGGGTGCCCGCGTCCTCGACCTGCGCGAGCAGCTCGTGCCAGGCCTCGTCGCCGGCGGTGATGTTGAGCCAGCAGATCTCGTCGGCGCCCTGCTCGGCGTAGCGCAGGGCGGCGTCGACGGGCTCGCCGCAGTCACGCAGGTTGACGAACTCGACGCCCTTGACCACGCGCCCGCCCGAGACGTCGAGGCAGGGGATGATGCGGCGGCGCAGCATCAGGCTGGCTCCCAGGCGAGGAAGCGGGTCAGGAGCTGCCGCCCGGCCTCGGCCGAGCGCTCCGGGTGGAACTGCGCCCCGGCGACGGAGCCGCGGACCACCATCGAGGCGATGGTGGCGTCGTCGATGCGGGTGATCGCGAGGGCGGAGGGGATGTCGGAGGTGACCGCGTAGGAGTGGGCGAAGTACGCCACGGCCGGCAGGTCGCGGGTCAGCGGGTGCTCCTGGAGCGGCTCGACGTCGTTCCAGCCGAGGTGCGGCAGGCGCGCGGCGCCGCGGATCCGGTGCACCGTCCCGTGCAGGAGCCCGAGCCCGGCGCAGTCGTCCTCCTCGGAGCGCTCGAAGAGGACCTGGAGGCCCACGCAGACGCCGAGGATCGGCACGTGGCGTCCAGCGGCGTCGCGCAGGGCGTCCGCGAGCCCCGCGGACTCGAGCGCGGCCATCGCCGCCCCGGCGGCCCCCTGGCCGGCCACCATCAGCCGCTCGGCGCCCGCCACGGCGCCGGGGTCGGCGGAGACCGCGACGCGGGCGCCGCAGCGCTCGAGGGCCGCGGTCAGCGAGCGCACGTTGCCTCCGCCGTAGTCGACGATGAGGACGTCGGGCACTACAGGGAGCCCTTGGTCGAGGCGATCGCGCCGGCGCGGCGCGGATCGATCGACCAGGCCTCGCGCAGCGCGCGGGCGAGCGCCTTGAAGGCCGCCTCGGCGACGTGGTGGTCGTCCTCGCCGGACGCCTCCACGTGGATGGTGGCGCGGGCGTTGACCGCGATGCAGTCGATCAGGTGCGCGACGAGGCTGGTCGGCAGCTCGCCGATGCGGTCGTCCGTGAAGGCGATCCGGACGGTGCTGGAGCCGCGCCCGGAGAAGTCCACGACGGCCCGGCCGAGCGCCTCGTCGAGCGGGGCGGAGGCGTCGCCGAAGCGCTGGATGCCGGCGCGGTCGCCGAGCGCGGCGTCGATCGCCTGGCCGAGCACGATGCCGCAGTCCTCGACCGTGTGGTGCGGGTCGATGTGCGTGTCGCCGCTGCAGGCGAGGTCGAGGTCCATCAGGGCGTGGTGTCCGAGCGCGGTGAGCATGTGGTCGAGGAACCCGACCCCCGTGGCCACCTGGACGCGCCCGCTGCCGTCGATCGTGGCCTGCAGCCGGATCGCGGTCTCCTTGGTGGTGCGCTCGATCAGCGCGCCGCGGCCGAACGTCGCGGCGCCGACGGCCGGATCGTGCGGCGCGGGAGCGGGGCGCCCGAGCATCTCGGCGAGCCCGGCGAGCAGCTTGTCGTTGTCGGCCGGGACTGAGACGCAGGCGCGGATGCAGTCGGCGAGCAGGGGCTCGTGCCCGAAGGTGCGCACCACGAGACCGCGGCCGGCGAGCTGCGCGAACGCGTCGTCGCCCTGCCACGGGGTGCGGGCGAGGACGAAGTTGCCGGCCTCGCCGACAACGTCCAGTCCGAGCTCCCGCATGCCGGCGGCGAGCCGCTCGCGCTCGGCGCGGTAGGCCGCCGTGTCGCGCCGCATCACGTCGACGTGGCGCAGGGCGAGCTCGGCGCCGAGGGCGGAGCCGGTGGAGAGGGAGCCCGGTGGGCGCAGCGCGTCGAGGGAGCCCGCGATCGGCGGGTTGGCCAGCGCGTAGCCGGCGCGCAGCGCGCCGAGGCCCCAGCCCTTCGAGAAGGTGCGCACGATCACGAGGTTGGGGCACTCGTCGAGGAGCGCGACGTGGTCCTGCGCGCCCCCGAACTCGAGGTAGGCCTGGTCGACGGCGACGACGCCGGGGCAGCGGGCGGCGATCGCCAAGATCCGCTCGGCCGGGATCTCCTCGCCCGTGGGGTTGTTCGGGGAGCAGAGCCAGACCAGGCGCGCGCCCTCCGCGCGCCGCTCGACCTCGTCCAGGTCGAGGCGCATGTCCGGGCCGGGCAGCGGGTCGACGAGGTCGACCTCGGCCCCGGCCATGCGGGCGCCGGTGGCGTGCAGCTGGTAGGTCGGGCGCGGGACCACGGCGCGGTCGCCGCGCCCGAGCGCGATCCACGCGGTCAGCAGGATCGCCTCGTCACCGCCGGCCGTCGGCACCACGTGGTCGGGGGTGAGCCCGACGTAGGCGGCGATCGCCGCCTTGAGGTCGTTGTAGTCGGCCTCGGGGTAGGAGGAGACGGACAGCCCGGCGATGGTGCGGGCGATCCCGGGCCACCACGAGGGGTTCAGCGGGAGCGTGTTGAGGTCGAAGCGCGCCACGTCGCCCTCGGGCACGCCCTCCTGCCAGCGGTACGGCGAGGGCTTGGCCAGCTCGGGGCGGATCCAGGGGATGTCGAGGTGATCGGTCACGGGATCAGGTGCTCGATGGGGACGACGAGCAGCCCGCTCGCGCCCGCCTCCTTGAGAGGATGCAACAGACGCGGCAGATCCGCGGCATCGACCACGGCGTGCACCGCATGCATGTCCTCGCGGGCGAGCGGCAGCACGGTCGGCGCATCGAGCCCGGGCAGGAGCGCGAGGATGCGCTCGAGGGCCGCGTCCGGGGCGTTCAGCATCAGGTAGCGCTTCGGGCGGGCGGCGAGCACCGACTCGACGGCCGTCCGGAGCACGGCCACGCGGTCGTCATCGGCGACCCGGTCCGCGGCGATCAGCACCGCCTCCGAGCGCAGGACGGTGTCGATGATGCGCAGCCCGTTCTGGCGCAGCGTCTCGCCGGTGGAGACGAGGTCGCAGATGACGTCGGCGGCCCCGATCGTGGGTGCGAGCTCGATCGAGCCCGACAGCGTCGTCACGTCGGCGGCCACGCCGCGCTCGGCGAGGTACGCCTGCAGCACGTGCGGGTGCGACGTGGCGATCCGGCGCCCCGCGAGGTCGTCGGCGGTCGCGATGCCGGCGTCGACCGGTGCGGCCAGAGACAGCGTGCAGGCCCCGAAGCCCAGGGCCACCAGCACGCCGAGGCCCGCGTCGCCGTGCTCGGCCAGCTGGTTGCCGCCGACCACGCCGACGTCGGCCGCGCCGTCGCGCAGGAGCGTGGGGATGTCGTCCGTCCTCGCGTAGAGGAGCTCGACGCCCTGAGCCTCGACGGGCACGAGCAGGCGGCGGTCGTCGCCGGGGATCGGGATCCCGGCGTCGGCCAGGAGGTGCCGCGTCGGCTCGGCCAGGCGCCCCTTGGAGGGCACGGCGATGCGGAGCGCGCTCACCGGGATCCGCCCAGGCGGTCGAGCACCGCGCGGTAGCCGCCCTCGCCGTGGCGCAGCCACTGCGCGACGCGGGTGACGGTCGCGGTGGAGGCGCCGAGGCGCTTGGCGACCTCGGCGTAGGGCAGCCCGCTGTCGACGAGCCGGGCGGCCTCCAGCCGCTGCGCGAGGGCGCCGAGCTCGTTGAACGAGCAGACGTCGCGCAGGAACGCGAGCATGGTGTCGCGGTCGTCGATCTCCACCAGCGCGTCGGCGAGCTGCTCGACGGCCGGCGTCTTCCAGGTGGTGTCCCCTTCGTGTTTCATCGTGTTAGCATGCTAACACAGTGCAAGGACCTCGAGCCGACTTCCTGCTCTACCCGGCCATCGACCTGGTCGACGGTCGCGCCGTGCGCCTTCTGCACGGGCAGTTCGACCAGATCCTGACGAACGAGCTGGACGACGCCCTGGAGCGCGCCCGCCGCGTGTGGGCCGCCGGCTCGCGCGCCCTGCACGTGATCGATCTCGATGCCGCCCGCACGGGCGAGCCGGCCGAGCCCAACCGGGGCCTCGTGCGGTCGATCGCCGCGGGCAAGCCGTCGGGGAGCCTGCTCCAGGTCGGCGGCGGGCTGCGCAGCGCCGAGGCCGTGGACCGCCTGATCGCCGACGGCGTCGACCGGGTGCTGATCGGCACCATGGCCTTCCGCGCCCCCGCGACCCTCGATCAGCTGATCGCGCGCCACGGGGCCGCGATCAGCGTCGCCATCGACAGCCGCGGCGGCAGCGTCCGCATCGCCGGCTGGCAGGAGGACGCGGGGATTCCCGTGGGCACGGCCGCCCGTGATCTCGCCGATCGCGGCGTCGGCACCCTGCTGGTGACGGGCATCGACCGGGACGGCTCCCTGGCCGGACCGGACCTCGGGCTCCTCGAACGCGTGCTGGCTGCCGTGGCGGGCCGGGCCGGGGTCATCGCCGCCGGCGGCGTCACCACGGCGGGGGACGTCCGCGCCGCCCGCGACCTCGGCTGCACGGGGGCCGTCGTCGGCCGCGCGCTCCTGGACGACCCGGACCTGCTCGACGAGCTCCTCGCCGCCTGCGTCTGAACGTACCGATTCGGCACGTATCTCAAGTGTGGCTTTAGGGTTGAGTATGACCCTCAATCTCAGAAGCCGGGTACTCGGCTTGAGACTTTCGGGCAGCGGGGGCGTGATCGAGACGGTTCCGTTACGCAGCTCCAGGCCCCAGTAATCGCTGTATTTGAGCCAAAGATGCGGTACACCCTCAGGCCAGGGTCGAGGGATTTACGAAAACGCAACCGCTTCGAGCTTGCGGGTAGAGTGGGGGTACCCGTACAGTCTCGATCCCCGCAGGAGGGTTCGGCCCTCATTCGGAGACCTAGAGTCCTAACCGTCGATCTGAGAGATGACCTTGACCCGCCTGACCCGCATCACCGCCCTGGCCCTGATCGCCCTGATCGCCTGCGTCGGTGTGGCCGACGCCAAGCACAAGAAGAAGAAGCGCAAGCCCGCCCGTGCCGTCGCGACGCTGCCCGCCGAGGGCCGCAACCTGCACCAGAGCGCGATCTCGGTCATCCTCGCGGCCGGCGTCATGCCGGGTGAGACCGCCGAGTCGCTGCGCCCCGACGATCCCCTCGACGGGCCGGCGCTCCAGGCCTTCGTCACTGCGGCCTTCCCCAAGACCGGCAAGCGCGTCCGCCAGATCGCGGCGGGCCAGACGGTCACCATGGGCGACGTCAACGCGATCTTCGTGGAGGCGGCCGGTATGAGCGCGACGGCCGCCCGCGCGGAGGAGCTGGTCGCCAACGCGGGCTACGTCGTGCGGCCGGGCCTGGGCACGGAGATCGTGGCGCGCCTGATGCGCCTCCGCACCAACCTCGACCAGTCCGAGGACGCCAAGGAGCACGCCTGGTACGAGCAGGCGTCGCGCGGCGACGCGATCTGGTCCACCGCCGTCGTCCTGCAGTGGGGCGGCTGGGAGAAGCAGGCCGCGATCGACACGGTCGAG
>CAIQOY010000201.1 GCA_903873565.1 uncultured Actinomycetes bacterium | reverse complement strand
GAGGACGCGCAGGTGGTCGCGGCGCATGCGCTGGATGCACTTGCGCACGTAGCGGATCTGGCACTCGATCATGAAGATGATCGTGCCGTGGCCGAGGTTGGTGTTCGGGCCGTAGAGCATGAACAGGTTCGGGAAGCCGGCGACCGCGATGCCGAGGTGCGCCTCGGGGCCGTCGCGCCAGGCGTCGGCCAGGCGCACGCCGTTCGCGCCCGTGATCGCCACCGTGGACATGAACTTCGTGGAGTCGAAGCCGGTGCCGAGGATGATCGCGTCGAGCGGCCCGGTCGTGCCCGCCTCCGTCTCGATCGCGTCGCCCGTGATCCGCGTGATGCGGTCGGTCACGAGCTCGACGTTGTCGCGCTGGAGCGCCGGGTACCAGTCGTTGGAGAGCAGGACGCGCTTGCAGCCGATGCCGTAGTCGGGCGTCAGCCTGGCGCGCAGCTCGGGGTCCGGCACCTGCCGCTCGAGGTGGCGCAGGGCGACGCCCTCCCACTCGCGGGCGCGGTCGGAGCCCTGGATCAGGCCCCACCACCTCTGCCCCGGCCGGAAGGCGAGGAAGCCCTTCTCGTTGAACCAGAAGATGCCGAGCCGGTGCAGGCTCTCGGCGCCCGGCACGTGCCGGAACAGCCACTTGCGGCGCTCCGAGTAGGGGAAGTCGCGGCGCGGCACGATCCACGACGGCGTGCGCTGGAAGACCGTCAGGTGGTCGACCTGCCTGGCCACCTCGGGCACGAACTGGGCGGCGCTCGCGCCGTTGCCGATCACGGCGACGCGCTTGCCGGCGAGGTCGTAGCCGTGGTTCCAGCGGGCCGAGTGGAAGACCTCGCCCCGGAAGCCGTCGAGGCCCGGGATGTCCGGCCACTGGGGCTGGTTGAGCTGGCCGCAGCCGAAGATGACGACGTCGTGGACGATCTGCTCGCCAGCGGCGGTGGTCAGGGTCCAGGTCGAGGAGGCGTCGTCGTAGACCGCCGACTCGATCGGGGTCGACAGGCGCGTGCGCCCGTAGAGGTCCTCCTCGCGCATGCAGGCCTTGAGGTACTCGCGGATCTCCTCGTCGCCCGCGTACGTCTTCGACCAGTCGTGCTTGCGCTTGAACGAGAACGAGTACAGGTGCGAGCCGATGTCGCAGGCGGCGCCCGGGTAGGTGTTCCAGTACCAGGTGCCGCCGACCTCGTCGGCCGCCTCGTAGATCGTGAACGAGCGGATGCCGGCCTCCTGCAGCCGGATCGCCATCCCGATCCCGCTGAAGCCCGCGCCGATGATCGCGATGCTCGGCGCGCCGCTGCCGTTCCCCCTGCCCACGGCCGGAGCGTAGCGCCGCTCGGGCGTGCGGCGGCGGTCGCGCCGTCGGTAGACTGCCCCGGCGCGCAGCCGCGTGCCGGACCGAGGAGCGCGCCGTGGACTTCGACCTCCCCGATGAGTACGAGGACTTCCGGGCGGTCGTGCGCGACTTCGCGGAGCGCCGGATCGCGCCGGTCGCCGAGGAGCTCGACCGCGAGCACCGCTTCCCGTACGAGATCGTCGCCGAGATGGCCGAGCTCGGCCTGATGGGGATCCCGTTCCCGGAGGAGGTCGGCGGGGCCGGCGGCGACACCCTGCTCTACGCGATCGCCGTCGAGGAGCTGACGCGGATCGACGCCTCCGTCGGCGTGACCGTCGCGGCGCACACGTCGCTCGGCACGATGCCGATCTACCTGTTCGGCACGGACGAGCAGCG
>CAIQOY010000200.1 GCA_903873565.1 uncultured Actinomycetes bacterium | reverse complement strand
GTGCCCGACCACTCCCGGTAGGGGGTGACGATGCCGCCGACCTCGCCCGGCAGGTCGATGCCGGTCGGCTGGCCGAAGCCGAAGCGGTCGATCCAGCGCGCCAGGACCACGTCCTTGCCGCCGGGGCCCGACAGGTGCTCGTAGGCGAGCTTGGCGATGCCGATGTTCGAGGACTCGCGCAGCGCGTCCGTGGCCGTCTTGCGGCCCGGGTTCGGGTGCGAGTCGCGCAGCGTGGCGTCGTAGAGGTCCCAGCGCCAGCCGACGTCGACGGGCGTGTTCGGGCGGATCCGCCCCGTGGCGAGGCCCGCGCCGATCGTCACGGCCTTGAAGGTCGAGCCCGGCTCGTAGACGTCCGTGATGCCGCGCAGGCGCACGGCGTCGGCGTCCTCGGCGAGCCGGAAGTCGCCGTTCGGCGGGCCGGGCGACGAGGCCATCGCCAGCACCTCGCCGCTCGACGGCTCGAGCACGATCGCGGTCACGGCGAGCGCCTTGAACTCGCGGCGCGTCGCGTCCGTGATCGACTCGGCGGCGCGCTGGATCTCGCGGTCGATGCCCGTCGTCAGGGACGCGCCGCGGCGCATCTCCGTCTGGGTCAGCACGTTGATCGCGTTGCCGGCGGGATCCTCGGTGCGCACCTCGATGCCGTCGGTCCCGCGCAGGACCTCGTCGTACTGCAGCTCGAGCCCGGCGAGGCCCGCGCCGTCGAGGTCGACGACCCCGATCATCGGCGCCGCGATCGCGCTCGGGTAGACGCGGCGGTCCTCGACCGCGAAGTCGAGGCCCTTGAGGCCGAGGGCCTGCACCCGCTTGGCCTTCGCCGGCGGCACCTGCCGCGCGAGGTCGACGTGGGCGACGCCCTCCCCCGCGCCCGTCAGCCGCTCCATGATCACGTCGGGCGACTCGCCGCTCGCCTCGGCGACGGCGGCCACGACCGCGGCCTCGTCGGTCACGAGGCTCGGGGTGGCGCCGATCGTGCGCGCCTGCTCCGTCAGGGCCAGGCGGTAGCCGTCGCGGTCGAGGATCGCCCCGCGCGGCGCCCGCGTGACGATCTCGACCCGGTGCTGGCCGGACGCCCGCTCGGCGTACATGCCGCCGTCGACGATCTGCATCTGGACGGCGCGGCCGAGGACGATCGCGAAGCCGAGGGCGCAGACGACCAGCAGGACGCGGATCCGCCGCCCCGGCGGCGGCACGGGGCGCGGGCGCCGTCGGCGCGTCGTCCGGGGGCCGCGGGGTGGCGCCTTCGGGGCCACCTCAGCGCGTCTCGGCGCCCTGGGGGACCCGGACCGGCAGCGTGCGCATCGCCTCGGACGGCACGAGCACCATCCCGTAGGCGGCGGCCGCGCGCTCGACGCGGCCGTCGGCGAGCCGCTGCTCGGTCTCGGCCTGGATGTTGGTCGCGTCGTTCATCGTCGCCGCGACCTGGGTGCGCAGCTCGCCGGCCTGCATCGTGGCCCGCAGGGACTGCACGTGCAGGTAGACGATCGCCGACAGGGCGACGCCGATCAGGAGCGCCGCGAACGCGAGCCGGAACGGCGCCAGCCGCCCGCCGACCCCGGCCCGGGTCTG
>CAIQOY010000199.1 GCA_903873565.1 uncultured Actinomycetes bacterium | reverse complement strand
GGCGCGATCGTCCAGCGCCTTCATCACGGACCAGACGCGCAGGTAGGCGTCGTGATGGGCCGGGTCGTGCACGGCCGACTTGAAGTTCGGGTAGGTGATCTCCGCGGCGAGCTCCTGCAGGAGCGCCGACCACTCGGCCCGCGAGGCCTCGACCCGCCACGGGTAGTCCGCGTCCGCGAGCAGCACGGGCTCGCGCCCGAGCGGCCCCGCCACCCCGTCGATGTCCCCGCGGCAGCGGGCGCGGATCAGTACCCGGTCCGGGTCCGCGTTGTGCGCCACCACCGAGAAGAAGCCCCGCGTCGTCATCAGCCACATGCCGATCCTCCGTTCGTCGCCTGCGACGGGCTGTCGCCCCCGCCCGCCCCGACCTTACGCGAGTCCCGCCGAGGGGTCGATCAGGCGCGGCCGGCGCCGGGGCTCCACAGCGCCTCGCCGCCCTCGTTGGCGGCGCGCGCGAGGACGAACAGGAGATCCGAGAGCCGGTTGAGGTAGGCGATCACCTCGGGCGTCACCGGCTCCTGCGCCGACAGCGCCACGACGTCGCGCTCGGCGCGCCGGCAGATCGTGCGGGCGACGTGCAGGTGGGCGCTGAGCGGGGTGCCGCCGGGCACGACGAACGAGGTCAGGGGCGGCAGCGCCCCGTTGACCTCGTCGATGCGCTCCTCGAGCCAGGCGACCTGCTCGGGGCTGACCCGCAGGCGCGAGCGGTGCCGCTCGTCGTCCTCGGGGGGCGGCGGAACGCAGAGGTCGGCGCCGACGTCGAAGAGGTCGTTCTGGATCCGCTCGACCCAGACCCCGATCGACCCGTCCGCGGCGTGCAGCCGGGCCACGCCGAGCGCGGCGTTGAGCTCGTCGACCGTGCCGTAGGCGCCGACGCGCGGGTTGTGCTTGGCCACGCGGTGGCCGTCACCGAGCGACGTCTCACCGAGGTCGCCGCCGCGCGTGTAGATCCGGTCGAGCCGGACGACGATGTCGTCGTTGGGGGCGCTCACAGGGTGCCTATCGTCCCACGCGGCGCCCCGGACGAGGTCACCCGGGGAGGACCTCGACCACGAGGGCGTCGCCCTGGCCGCCGCCCGAGCAGATCGTGGCCACCCCGATGCCGCCGCCGGCGCGCCGCAGCTGGTGCACCAGGGTGCCCACCAGACGGGCGCCGGAGGCCCCGACCGGGTGGCCGAGGGCGACCGCGCCGCCCTGCGGATTGACCCGCTCAGGATCGATGCCGAGCATGCGGATGGTGTTGAGGGCGACGGACGAGAAGGCCTCGTTGACCTCCATCACGTCGACGTCGGCGACGGCGAGGCCCGCCTTCTCGAGCGCCCGCTCGACGGCGATCGACGGCGCGCAGGCGAGCCGCCGCGTCTCGTCGGCGGCGACCGCGCTCGCGCGCACGATGGCCAGCGGGGCGAGGCCGCGCGCGGCGGCGGCGTCCTCGGACGCGCAGACCAGCATCGCGGCGCCGTCGGTGACGCCCGGGCTGTTGCCGGCCGTGTGCGTCCCGCCCTCGATCAGCGCCGGCAGCTTGCCGAGCGCCTCGAGCGTCGAGTCCTCGCGCGGCCCCTGATCCTGCTCGACGACCCGCTCGGCCTTGCGCTCGCGGATCACCACGGGCACGAGCTCGGGGCCGAAGTGCCCGGCGCGCTGGGCGGCCACGGCGCGCTCGTGCGAGCGCAGGGCCCAGGCGTCGAGCTCGTCGCGCGGGATGCCGAGCTCGCCGGAGACCTCGTCGGCCTGGTCGTACATCACGCGCCCCGTCCACGGGTCGCGCAGGCCGTCGTGGAGGTTGGCGTCGGCCAGCTGCACGTCGCCGAAGCGGTAGCCCTGCCGCGCGCCGAGCGCGAGGAACGGCGCCGACGTCATCGACTCCATGCCGCCGGCCAGCACGATCCCGGCCTCGTCGAGGCGGATCATGTAGTCGGCGAGGGCGACGGCGCGGAGGCCCGACGCGCAGACCTTGTTGATCGTCTCGGAGCCGCGCTCGACGGGGATCCCGACCCGCGTCGTGACCTGACGGGCCGGAGCGTGCATCTGCCCGGCCTGCACGACGGTGCCGATCAGGGCGTAGTCGACGTCGCCCGGGGCGACGGCGGCGCGCTCCAGGGCGCCCGCCGCGGCGGCGACGCCGAGGTCGACCGCGCTGGCCCCCGTGAGGTCGCCGCCGAGGCGGCAGAACGGGGTGCGGGCGGCGCTGAGGATGACGGTGCGGGGCATCGCCGGAGGCTACCAAGCGGGCGCCTCGCGCGTTGACAGGACGGGCGAGGCTTGGCACCCTCTCCGGCATGCGGACGACCCCGAACGGCGCGTGGTGGTGGCTCATGCCCGGGCGGGATGCCGTGCGCTGAGCGAGAGCGCCGATCCGCATCGCCCGGGCTCCCCAGACTGGGGGGCCTTTTTTGTGCCCTGAGAACCCCGCCATGAACCCCACGACACCCCGACCGAAGGACCCGCCGAAGCTGCGCCCCTCCGTGCGCGAGCTGCCGGCCGACCTGCTCACGCCGGTCGGCGCCTACCTGCGCCTGCGCGACCTCGGCCCCGGCTTCCTGCTGGAGAGCGTCGAGGGCGGCCAGCAGGTCGGGCGCTACTCGTTCCTGTCGGCGGGCTGCGAGCGCATCGACCTGCCGATGACGGGCGAGGACCCGTTCGCGCCGCTGCGCGCCCGGCTCGCCGAGGGCGCCGCGCTCGACCTCGAGGGCCTGCCGCCCTTCGCGGGCGGGGCCGTCGGGCTGGTCGGGTACGACGCGATCCCGAGCTTCGAGCCGACCGTGCCGCTGCCGGAGGCGCAGGCCGGCGACCTCCCGAACCCGGGCAGCTTCCTGATCGCGCCCGTCGTCGTCGCCTTCGACCACGTGCGCGCCACCGTGCAGGTGATCGCGCAGCCGGGCCACGAGGCGCTCGCCGACGACATCGCCGGGCGCCTGCTCGGGCCGCTGCCGGAGGGCGCCGAGCCGGTGCCGCCGCTCGTGGCGGGCGGCGAGTCGGTGGCCGACCTCGACATGGACGAGTACGTCGAGCGCGTCGGCATCGGCAAGGACCACATCCGCGCCGGCGACGTCTTCCAGGTCGTGCTCTCGCAGCGCCACCGGCGGCGCACCCCGCGCAGCCCCGTGGCGATCTACCGCGCCCTGCGCGCCGTCAACCCGTCGCCGTACCTGTTCCTCGTCGACCTCGGCGACCTCGCGCTGATCGGGGCCTCCCCCGAGACGCACGTGGCCCTCTCGCGCGAGCGGATCGCCGAGCTGCGCCCGATCGCCGGCACGCGCCCGCGCGGCGCCGACCCGGCCGAGGACGACCGCCTCGCCGCCGAGCTGCTCGACGACCCGAAGGAGCGCGCCGAGCACCTGATGCTCGTCGACCTCGCCCGCAACGACCTCTCGCGGGTCTGCGAGCCGGGGACGGTGCGCCCGACGCGCCTGCTCGAGATCGAGCGCTACAGCCACGTGATGCACATCGTCTCGCGCGTCGAGGGCCGCCTCGACCCCGCCCACGACGCCTTCGACCTGCTCGCCGCCACCTTCCCCGCCGGCACCGTCTCCGGTGCCCCCAAGGTGCGGGCGATGCAGATCATCAGCGCGCTCGAGCCGCACCGGCGCGGCGCCTACGCGGGCGCCGTCGGCTACCTCGGCGTCGACGGCACGCTCGACACCTGCATCGCGCTGCGCACGATCCAGCTCAAGGACGGCGTCGCCACCCTGCAGGCCGGCGCCGGGATCGTGGCCGACTCCGACCCCGCCGAGGAGCATCGCGAGTGCCTGCGCAAGATCGCCGCGCTGCAGCGCGCGGTCGACCTCGCCGACCAGGGGGCGTACGGCCGATGACGCGCCTGCTCCTGATCGACAACTTCGACTCGTTCACGTACAACCTCGCGCACGGCTTCGCCGAGGCGGGCGCCGACGAGGTGGTCGTGCGCCGCAACGACGCGATCGGCGTGGACGAGGCGGTCGCGCTCGCGCCCACGCACCTCGTGATCTCCCCGGGCCCCGGCACGCCCGACGAGACGGGCGTCTCCGGCGCGCTGATCGGCCGCCTGCACGGGGAGATCCCGATCCTCGGCGTCTGCCTCGGCCACCAGCTGCTCGTGCAGCTCCACGGCGGCGTCGTGGGCGCCGCGGCCGACCTCGTGCACGGCAAGGCCGGCGACGTCGAGCGGGTCGCCGAGGACCCGCTGCTCGACGGCCTCACGCCGCGCTTCAGCGCCGGCCGCTACCACTCGCTCGCCGCCCACGAGCCGATCCCCGACGACCTGGTGGTCACGGCCCGCGCCGACGACGGCACCGTGATGGCCGTCCGCCACCGCGCGGCGCCCACGCACGGGGTGCAGTTCCACCCCGAGAGCGTGCTGACCCCGGACGGCCCTGCGATCATGGCCGCCTTCCTCGCCCTCGGAGGCCCCGCGTGAGCACCCAGCCCCTGCACGACGCCCTCGTGGCGCTGCTCGTCGGCGAGGACCTGGGCGAGGCCCGTGCGGCCGCGGCCCTGGACGTGATCATGCGCGGCGAGGCGACCCCGGCCCAGACCGCGGGCCTGCTCGTGGCCCTGCGCGCGAAGGGCGAGACCCCCGCCGAGATCGCCGGCTGCGCCCGCACGCTGCGCGAGCACGCGGTGGTCGTGCAGCCCGAGCGCCGGGACCTCGTCGACACGGCCGGCACGGGCGGCGACCACACGGGCTCCGTCAACATCTCCACCGCGGCCGCGCTCGTCGCCGCCGCGGCCGGCGCGGGCGTCGCCAAGCACGGCAACCGCGCGATCTCGTCGAAGTCGGGCAGCGCCGACGTGCTGGAGGCGCTCGGCATCCCCGTCGAGCTGCCGCACGCCGCCGTCGCCCGGATGATCGACGAGCTCGGCTTCGGCTTCCTCTACGCGCCGTCGCACCACCCGGCGATGCGCCACGCGGGGCCGATCCGCCGCGAGCTCGGGGTGCCCACGATCATGAACCTGCTCGGCCCGCTCGCGAACCCGGTGCAGACGCCGTTCCAGATCATCGGCGTCAGCCGCCCCGACCTCGTGCCCGTGATGGGCGAGGTGATGCGGCTGCTCGGCATCACGCGGGCCCTGATCGTGCACGGCGAGGGCGGTTTCGACGAGATCTCGCCGTGCGGCCCCGCCGTGATCGCGGACGTGACGCAGGACGGCGTCGAGGAGATCGTGCTCGACCCGGCCGACCTCGGCGTGCCGCGCGCGCGACCCGAGGATCTCGCGGGCGGCTCGGCGGACGAGAACGCGGCGATCATCCGCCGCGTGCTGGCCGGCGAGGCGGGCCCGGTGCGCGACGCGATCGAGCTCAACGCGGCCGCGGCGCTCGCGGTCTGCGGCCGGGCGGCGGGCATCGGCGAGGGCCTCGAGCGGGCCCGCGAGGCGATCGACACGGGACGCGCGAGCGAGACGCTCGAGCGCGTCGGCGAGGCGGCCCGCGAGGCCGCGGAGGAGGCGGACTGATGGGCTACCTGCAGGAGATCGGCGCGTGGACGCAGCAGGAGGTCGCGCGGCGGCGGGAGACCCGCCCGTTCGCGGGCGCGCTGCACGAGCCCGGCCGCGTGAAGGTGATCGCGGAGATCAAGCGGGCCTCGCCGAGCGAGGGCCCGATCGCGCCCGGCGCCGACGCCGCGGAGGTGGCCCGCCGCTACGAGGCGGGTGGCGCCGCCGCGATCTCGGTCCTGACCAGCGCCCGCGACTTCGCGGGATCCCTGCTCGACCTCGCGCGCGTGCGGGCCGTGACCGACCTGCCGCTGCTCGCGAAGGACTTCTTCGTCGACCCCTACCAGGTCGTCGAGGCCCGCGCCCACGGCGCCGACGCGATCCTCGTGCTGCTCGCCCTGGTCGAGGACGACCTCGCCCGGGACCTGATCCAGGCCGCCGAGGACCACCAGATGGACGTGCTCTGCGAGGTGCACAACGAGGCGGAGCTGCGCCGCGCGCTCGACCTCGGCTGCCCCTTGATCGGGGTCAACGCGCGCGACCTGGCCACGCTCAGCGTGGACCCGACCGACCAGCGCCGGCTGCTCGGCGCCGTGCCGCCCGGCTACGTGGCCGTGGCCGAGTCCGGCGTCGGCTCGCGCGCCGACCTCGACGCGGCCGGCGCGGCCGGCGCCTCCGCGGCGCTCGTCGGGACGGCGCTGATGCGCGATCCGGCGCTGCTCGAGGAGCTGACCCGGCGATGACCCTGGTGAAGGTCTGCGGCATGACGCGCCCCGAGGACGTCGCGCAGGCCGTGGAGGCCGGCGCTGACATGGTCGGGTTCATCATCGTGCCGTGGTCGCCGCGCGCGGTCGACGTCCAGACCGCACGCGGCCTGCGCCGCCTCGTGCCCCGCGGGGTCGAGGCGGTCGGGGTCCTCGTCGACGAGACGGTCGGGGGCGCCGCCCGCATCCTCGAGGAGGCCGAGCTCGACCGCGTGCAGGTCTACGGCGCGCACGCCGCGGAGACCCGCGAGCTGCTGGGCGAGCGCGCGATCGTCGCCTGCCGCCGTCCGGCCGACGAGCCGCCCGCCGGCGACCCGCTGCTCCTCGACCGCGCCTTCGGCGACGAGCCGGACGCCGACGATCTCGACGCCCACTGGCGCGAGGCCGCCGCGCTCGGCGCTGCGGGGCGCCGCGTGCTCCTCGCCGGCGCCCTCGATCCGTCCAACGTGGCCCGGGCGGTGGAGGCCGCGCGGCCCTGGGCGGTCGACGTGGCGCGCGGGGTTGAGCGCGAGCCCGGGGTCAAGGACCATTCCAAGGTGACGGCCTTCATCGGGGCCGTGCGCGAAGGGACAACGGCATGAGCGACATCGAGACGCGCGAGGAGGGCACCGCCGCCGACGCCTACCCGCCGGACGAGCGCGGGCGCTTCGGGGACTTCGGCGGGCGCTTCGTGCCCGAGACCGTGATGGCGGCGCTGGACGAGCTCGAGGCGGCGATGGACGAGGCCTTCGCCGACCCGGAGTTCCACGCCGAGCGCGCGCTCCTCGCCCGCGACTTCGTCGGCCGGCCCACCCCCCTCTACCTCGCCGAGCGCCTGACCGAGGACATCGGCGGCGCGCGGCTCTGGCTGAAGCGCGAGGACCTCGCCCACACGGGCGCCCACAAGGTGAACAACGCACTCGGCCAGGCTCTGATCGCGCGCCGGCTCGGCAAGCGGCGGATCGTGGCGGAGACGGGCGCCGGCCAGCACGGCGTCGCCACCGCCACCGTCTGCGCCCGCTTCGGCATGCAGGCCGTCGTCTACATGGGCGAGGAGGACATGCGCCGCCAGCGGCCCAACGTGGTGCGGATGCGCATGCTGGGCGCGGAGGTCGTGCCGGTCACGAACGGCGCCGGCACCCTGAAGGACGCGCTCAACGACGCGATCCGCGACTGGATCGCCAACGTCGAGGACACGCACTACCTGATCGGCACCGCCGCGGGCCCGCATCCCTACCCGTACCTCGTGCGCCGCCTGCAGGCCGTGATCGGCGAGGAGGCGCGCGCGCAGATGCTCGACCGCGCCGGGCGCCTGCCCGACGCCGTGGTGGCCTGCGTCGGCGGCGGCTCGAACGCGATCGGCATCTTCCACCCCTTCCGCGACGACCCCGCCACGCGCCTCGTCGGCGTCGAGGCCGGCGGCGACGGCGGCGAGCTGCACGCGCGCTCCCTGGGCGGCGGCCGCGTCTCGATCCTGCACGGCTCGCGCTCCTTCGTGCTCTGCGACGACGACGGCCAGGTCGTCGAGACGCACTCGATCAGCGCGGGCCTCGACTACCCGGGCGTGGGCCCCGAGCACGCCGCGCTCCTGGCCAGCGGCCGCGCCGAGTACATCGGCGCCTCCGACGAGGAGGCGCTCGTCGCCTTCGACCGCCTCTGCCGCCTCGAGGGGATCATCCCGGCGCTCGAGTCGAGCCACGCCCTCGTGATCGCGGAGCGGATCGCCCGCGACCTCGGCCCCACGGGCGACGTGCTCGTCGGCCTGTCGGGCCGCGGCGACAAGGACGTCGACCAGATCGCCGAGCGCCGGGGCGACGCGTGAGGATCCCGCGCCCGTCGCTCGCCGTCTACCTGATGGCCGACGACGACGCCCCCGCG
>CAIQOY010000198.1 GCA_903873565.1 uncultured Actinomycetes bacterium | reverse complement strand
GGCCGCGAGCATCGCGTCGAGGTCGTGGACGTCGTCGCCGCGCAGGGGCACCGTCGTCGCGTGCGCGGACTGCTTCTGCGCGGTCAGGGCGTACGAGACGAAGGACGGCCAGGCGTAGACGACCTCGCGGCCCGGCTCGAGGAAGGCGGAGGCGATGTACTGGATCAGCATGTCGGCGCCGGGGCCGACCGTGACCATCTCGGCCGGCAGCCCGCGGCGCTCGGCGATCATCCGCACGAGGGCCTGCGAGTCGGGGTAGCGGTGCAGGTCGCCCGCCTCGGCCTCGAGCGCGGCCCGCGCGGCGGGCAGCGGGCCCTCGGCGCCCTCGTTCGACGAGAGCTTGACGATCGGCACGCCCTCCGGCACGCCCGTCGACGCCCCCGGCACGTAGACCGCGAGGTCCGCCACGCCCGGGCGCAGGAGCACGCCGCTCGGCGCGCCCGGGATGCCTCCGGTCTCGGTCATCGTGGGGCAGCGTACCGCCGTCCGGTGCGCGCGGAACCAGGGAGGTGGAAACTTGATGTTTCTTGACGAACCGGAGGCTGTCGTGGCCAGTGCCCGTGAGAAGTTCGCATCGCAAGCCGACCCCGAGCTCCTGGCCGCCATGCGGGCGGTCGCCGCCGACGAGGGGCGCCAGCTCCAGGCCGTGCTCGAGGACGCCATGCGCGAGTACCTCGAGCGCCGACGGGGCGGCGGTCCGCGGCCGGAGGTGATGGAGGCGCTCGCGGCGAGCATCGCGGAGTTCGACAGCCTCTACGAGCGGCTCGCCCGGTGACACCGGAGAAGCGGCGCTACGTCGGCGTCGAGTAGGCCATCTTCATCCACGGCGTCCTGCTCCGCCGCTACGGCGGCGGCGACGGCATGCGAGACCCCGGGGCCCTGGAGTCCGCGCTGATCCGACCGCAGATGGGCTACTACGTCGATATCGTCGAGGAGGCGGCGGCGCTGCTCGAGAGCATCGCGGTCAACCATCCGTTCGTCGACGGCATCAAGCGCGTGGCGTTCGGCGTCGTGGACGTCTTCCTGCGCATCAACGGGTACCGGATCGAGCGCACCCCGGACGAGGTGCACGCCTTCATGATCGACCGCTTCGAGGAGAACCGCTTCCGCTACGAGCACCTGGAGCCCTGGCTGCGCGATGCCGTGCGGCCCCGGCACTGAGGTCGCATTGCGGGTAGCATCGCCCCTATGACCGACGCCCTCGTCCTCTACGAGCGCCGCGGCCCGTCCGCGTGGATCACGCTCAACCGCCCCGACAAGCTCAACGCGATGACGTACGCCCTCGTCGACCAGCTGGAGGCGGCGATCGACCGCGCCGAGGCCGATGACGAGGTGCGCGTGGTGGTCGTGCGCGGCGCGGGCCGCGCCTTCTGCGCGGGCTACGACCTCGAGCAGGAGGCCGCCGAGGGCGAGCCCACCATCACCGAGTGGCACGAGGTGCTGGCTCGCGACGTGGCGGTCACGATGCGCCTGTGGGGCCTCTCGAAGCCCACCATCGCCGCCGTCCACGGCTGGTGCCTGGCCGGCGGGATGGAGGTCGCGATGGCCTGCGACCTGATGATCTGCACGGACGACGCCCGCTTCGGCGAGCCCGAGGTGCGCTACGGGTCGGGGCCGGTCACGCTCCTGATGCCGTACGTGCTCGGCGAGCGCCGCACCCGCGAGCTGCTCCTGACCGGCGACACGATCGATGCGGCCACGGCCCTCGACTGGGGCCTCGCCAACCGCGTCGTGCCCGCCGACCGGCTCGAGGCCGAGGTGGGGGAGTGGGTGGCGCGGATCGCCCCGACGCCCCTGCGCGTCCTGCAGCTGACGAAGCAGGCCCTCAACCGGGCCCAGAAGGCCGCCGGCCTGCTGGAGGCGGTCGAGGCCAACCTCGACCTCTCCGCCATGCTCAACGGCGCCCAGACGCCGGAGCAGCAGGCCTTCGACGAGCTCGTGCGCACCGACGGCCTGAAGGCCGCGCTCGCCTGGCGGGACCAGCGCTACGGCGAGATCCTCGGCGAGCTCGGTCGGGGCTGAGCGTACCGGCGCCGGACCCGGGGGCCCGGCGCCGGCCGGAGCTCAGCCCTCCAGCTGCTTGATGACCGCCTGCGGCACCAGCACCTGGTCGATGACGTGGATGACGCCGTTCGAGGCGTTGATGTCGGTCTTCGTGACCATCGCGTAGCCCCACGGGTTGTCGAGGTAGATGCCGCTCGGGCGGACGCGGACCGTCCACTTCGAGCCCTGCACCGTGGACACGGCCTTGCCGTTCAGCTTGGCGACCTGCTTGGCGGTCACCTTGCCGCTGACGACGTGGTACGTGAGCACCTGCGTGAGCAGGTCGTGGTCGGCGCCGATCGCGTTGAGGGTCGCGGTCGGGACCTTCTTGAAGGCCGCGTTCGTCGGGGCCATCAGCGTGAAGGGACCGGGGCCGGACAGCGTGTCGACGAGGCCGGCCTTCGCGACCAGGGAGACGAGCGTCGAGAACTGCTTGTCGCCCGAGGCGATCTCGACGATGTTCTGCGACTGGCGCGGCTCCTGGCCGGCCGCCGAGGCCACGCCGCTGACGGCGAGCACCATCGTGGCGACGAGGAGGAAGAGGGTGGTGACGCGCTTCTTCATGCGGATCTCCTTGCGCCGTCGCGGGGACGGCGTTCGTGGTCGGCGGCCGGATGCGGACGCCGTTGGAAGGGGAGATCGCAGACGGGCCGGAACATGACGACGCCCTTACGGAATCCGTAACACCGCTTACGTTCTCCGCACGGATGGCCTCGGGTTCCCCGCGACGGTGCGGTGGATTCCCGCGGGATGGGCGGTGAGGGACTCGAACCCCCGACCCCCTGCGTGTAAAGCAGGTGCTCTAACCAGCTGAGCTAACCGCCCGCGGGCGGGCAGCCTACCGGGCGCGGGAGGGACCGCGCGCGGCGTCGCGAACAGGCCCCCGTGGCCACGCCAGACGACCGCTCCCTGCGCGCGCGCCTGCGCCTCGACGGCGTGACGATCTCGCCGCTCGAGATCGTCGCGGCCACGGCGGCCGTCGCCGCGCTGCTCGCGCTGCACCGGGTGGTCCTCGCGGCGACCTCGTGGCCGCTGTTCGCGGCGCCGCTCGCCGCCTCCCTGGCGATCCTGTTCACGACGCCCGGGATGGGCGCCGCCCGCTCCTGGAACGTGATCGGGGGGCAGACCGTCTCGGCCGCGGTCTCGGTCGGGGTGCTGCTCGTCGTCGGGGACGCCTACGACGGGATGGTGGCGGCGCCGATCGCGCTGGGCCTCGCGCTGCTCGCGATGCGTCTCCTCAAGTGCCTGCATCCGCCGGCCTGCGCCACGGTGATGGTGATCTGCCTCGCCCCGGCGGTGGCGGAGCCGCTCTTCATCCTGTTCCCCGTGCTGACGGGGTCGATCGTCGTCGTCCTGTTCGCCTGGGTCGTCCACGTGCTCGAGGCGCGGGTGCCGGAGCGCTGGGGCGGGCGCGTGACGCCCGGACACGGCGGCTAGGCGCTAGCCCGTGACCGGCGTCCGCAGGACGCCGTAGGCCTTCAGCGGGCCGGCGTCGACCGCGTCGACGCGCTGATTCGTCGACGAGTAGGCGCGGGAGCTCGTGATGCCCGTCACGACGCCGGGCGCGCGCGGGATCGTCGTGAGCACGACGCTCGTCGACTGGCCGGGCAGCAGCTGCTTGATGGTGCAGACGGTGGCCGTGCCCACCGGCACGCAGGTGAGGCCCGCCTGCGGGGTGCGCTTGATCGGCGTCGAGCGGTTCCGGAACTTCGGGATCGTGATCTTGACGTCGTAGAGGGTCTTGGTGCCGTTGTTTGTGGTGCGGACCGTGGTGTTGTCGCGCGTGCCGACCTTCGTCGGCTTCTTCGGCGGCACGATGACCGTGGTGATGCGCGGCGGCGTCTCGCGGCGCGACGTGCGGCAGGAGTCGCCGCTGGAGCTCGCGGTGGCCGTGACCTCCTGGCCGGACGGCAGGGTGACGGTCCAGGTCGGGGTCGCGCCGAGGCGCAGGCCCGAGACCGTGAAGGCGGAGCTGCTCGTGCCGGGCAGGAACGTCGTCGGCTGGCCGCCGCCGGTGGCCCCGGTGACGCGGTTGCCGGGGCCTGCGGCGATCGAGAAGGCCTGGGTGCCCGGGTTGATGTAGCCGAACGTCGCGCTGTAGCGGTTGCCGCGCACCGAGACGCAGGACATGAAGAGGCCGAGCCGGTAGGACTGGGCCGTCGGCGGCGTCGGGGCCGGCGGGTTGACGGGCGGGTTGGGGTCCTTCGGATCCGGCGTCGGGTCGATCTCGTTCTTCGTGTTGAGGCACTTGATCGGGAAGGCGATGCCCGCCGTGGCGGTGGTCGTGCCCTGGTAGGCGACGCTCCAGGTCGCCTCGTGCGTCGCCGGGATGTCGCGGACCACGACGGCCGCGGCGTTCGTGCCCGGCATGAACTGCGTCGGCTGGCCGCGGCTCTCGGAGTCGCCGAGCGCCGGGGAGAAGGTGATGGCGTTGCCGGGCCCGGCGGCGATCTCGATGGTGCCGGGGTTGACGTTCGTGTAGCCGAAGACGGCGTTGTAGGTGCCGTCGCCGTTGGCCGACACGCAGGAGGGAAACAGGCCGATCGGCTCGTTCGGGGTCTCGGGCAGCCGGTTCGGGCCGGCGCAGCGCTCGGTCGCGGAGTTCGCGGTCGCGGTCCGGGTCTCACCGCCCACCGTGATCGTCCAGGACACCGACCCGCCGGCGGGCACCGACGTGGCCGTGAAGGCCGCGAGCGCGAGGCCGGGGGCGAGGGAGGCGGGCTGGCCGACCGAGAGGCCCGTGGCCGAGCCCGAGATGCGGACGTAGTTGCCCTCGCCGATCGGCACGGAGACGGCGGCGAGGCCGTTGTTCTGGTAGCCGAAGAGGGCGTCGAAGCCGCCGGCGGCGTTCGGGGTGATGCAGGAGGCGAAGACGCTGACGTCGGTCGTCGCGTTGGCCTCCGGGCAGCGCGGGGAGGAGGCCAGGGAGGCCGCGGCCGAGCGGGCCGTGCCGCCGTAGCTGACGACCCAGGTCACGGTGCCGTCCTCGGGGATCGACGAGACGGTCATCGCGACCGGGACGTAGCCCGCCACGAAGTCCGTCGGCACGCCCGGCACGCTCGCCCCGGCCGCCGCGGCGTCGAGGTCGACGCGGTTTTCGGTGCCGGCGGCGATCGATCGGGACAGCGAGTTGCCGTTGCGGTAGGCGAAGATCGCGTTGAAGGAGCCGTCGGCGTTGATGCTGACGCAGTTCACCGACGGGGTGATCGGCTCATCGGTGATCGTCGGCGGATCCGGGTTGTCCGGGTCCTTCTTCAGGCAGCCGTTGTCGAAGATCGCCTGGCCGGCGGCGTTCCAGTTCTGGCCGGCGTAGCGCTCCGTCTTCCCGCCCGAGATGTACTCGAAGGCCGGGATGATGTCGGCGGGGTGCACCGTGTCGTGCTCCGTGAGCGCGAGCTCCCAGTACATCGAGGTGCGGGCGTAGGTCGACGTGCCGGTCGCATGGCAGATGACGATCTCGGTCGGGTCGCCGCCGCGGGGGTCCTTGGGGTCGGTCGGATCCTTGGGGTCGGTCGGGTCCGTGGGATCGGTCGGCTCCTTCGGGTCGGTCGGGTCCGTGGGGTCGGTCGGGTCCGTCGGCTCGCTGCTGCGGGGGGTCGAGCACTCGTTGCTGTAGATGGCCTGTCCGTCGGAGTCCCAGTTCTGGCCGGGGTAGGTCTTGGTCTGGCCGTCCTCGAGGTAGGTGAACGGCGGGATGATGTCCTTCGGGTGGTTCTTGTCGTGGCCGGAGAGGGCGGCCTGCCAGGCGATCGTGATCG
>CAIQOY010000197.1 GCA_903873565.1 uncultured Actinomycetes bacterium | reverse complement strand
TGACCGCGCTGATCGCGAGCGCGGCCGTGGCCAACATGAACCTCGCGGTCGCCAACGTCACCCTGCCCACGATCGGGCGCGACCTCCAGGCCTCCCAGACCGCCCTCAACCTCGTCGCGGTCGGCTTCACGCTGGGCCTCGCCGCATCCGTGCTCTACCTCGGCGCCATCGCCGACCGCTACGGCCGCTACCCGATGCTGATCGGCGGGCTCGCCCTGTCGATCCCCGCGGCCCTGATCGCCGGCCTCGCGCCCGACGTCCAGGTCCTCGCCCTCGGGCGGGTCCTGGGCGGCATCGCCGCCGGCATGGCCTTCCCGACCACCCTGTCGATCATCGCCGACCTCTTCTCGGGCGCCGCGAAGACCCGGGCGATCGCGCTCTGGACCGGGATCGGCTGCGGGGCGTCGGCCCTGGCCCCGGCGGCCGCCGGCTACCTGCTCGAGGTCGGCACGTGGGGCTGGGCCTTCCTGATGACGATCCCGCTCGCCGCGCTCGCGCTGGTCCTCGTGGTCGCCGTCGTGCCGCGCGGCCTGCCGCGCGATGCGCGGCCCGTCGACCACCTCGGCGGCGGGCTCTCGGTGATCGCGGTCGGGGCGGTCACGCTCGGACTGCACTTCGTCTCCGTGCCGGGCGAGCTCGCCATCGGGCTCGCCGCGCTGGGCGTCGCCCTCGTCGGCTTCGCGCTGTTCGCCTGGCGGCAGCTGCGCGCCTCCAACCCGCTCTTCGACCTCGCGATCGCCGCCCGGCCGACCTTCTGGGTGGCGGGCGTGACGGGCACGATCGTCTTCGGGTCGCTGATCGGGGCGATGTTCGTCGGGCAGCAGTACGTGCAGAACGTGATGGGCTACTCGACCTTCGAGGCCGGCCTGTCGGCGCTCCCGATGGCCGCGACGATGATCCTGATCTCGCCCGTGGCCGCGATCATGATCGCGCGCCTCGGGACGCGCACCACGCTCTCCGCCGGCATCCTCGTCGTGCTCGCGGGCACCCTGCTCCTGCTGACGTGGCGCGCCGACTCCTCGTACCTGCCCGTCGGCATCGCCTACGCCGTGATCGGCATCGGGATCGGGATGGCCGGCACGCCCGCCTCGCGCTCGATCATGGCCTCCGTGCCGGAGCGCCGCTCCGGCATGGGCTCGGCGATGACGGACCTCCAGCGCGACCTCGGCGCGGCGGTCATGCAGTCGCTCGTCGGCGCGGTCCTCACCGTGCAGTACGCCGCATCGGTCGACCGCCAGCTGGCCGGGGCGCCCGAGGCGGCGCGCAGCCAGCTGACGGAGCAGACCGCGGCGGTCCTGCGCCAGTCGTTCGGCGGCGCCCAGGTGCTCGCCGAGCAGTACCCGAAGTACGGCGACGCGATCCTCGCGGGCGCGCGCGAGGCGTTCGGGGTCGGGTCGGCGTGGGGGGTCGCGGTCGCCGCCGCGCTGGTCGCCGTGGGCCTCGTCGTCGCGATCATCTGCTTCCCGCGCCGCGCCCGCGAGCTGGAGCTCGAGGCCGAGTACGCGCGCGAGCAGGACGCCTGAGGACGACGGAGGGGGCGGCGCCGGAGCGCCGCCCCCTCGGGTCGTGCGGTGATCGGCCGGTGCGGCCTACGCGGCGGCGGGCGCCGCGGGCGCGTTCAGGCGGATCGGCTTCTCGGGATCGAAGATCATCCACTGCGCGGCGACGCCGAGCAGCACGCCGACGATCGTCACGATCAGGCTCCCCGTCCCGCCGAGGGCCAGCGTGCCGACGTAGGCGACGACCAGCGAGACGACGTAGGCCCACAGCCACGGCGACTTCGTGCCGTTGGACTCGGAGATGCGGTTCAGCCAGACGATCGAGATGATCAGGCCGACGATCGGGATGATGAACAGGATCACGAGCCACGGGTTCGCGCCGGCGAGGCGCGCCCAGCGGGTCATGTTGCCGATCGGGATGAACGCGAGCCAGCCGTTCGAGACGCCGGCGACGTTGCACGAGTTCATCAGACGGATGCCGACGATGATCCAGCCGACGATCTGGATCAACCCGAGCAGGGTGACTTCGGTGGTGCCCATGCCAGTGCTTCCTCCAGGGAGAGACGGTGCCGTACGGGGACGGAGCACCCCGCATCTACGCCATGCGCCGGCCGATTCCTCCCCGTCGCGCCGGCGCGGGACCGGGCATCCGATAGGATCGGCACGGATGACGGGCGCCGACGATATCCAGTGCGGCCTCTGCCGACGGCACCTGCTGACGGGCGAGCGGCCCGCGCGCTTCGAGGATCCGCGCAACGGGCCCGTGCTGGTCTGCGCGCTGTGCGTCGAGCGGGCGGAGCGCAGCGGCTGGGAGCGCCATGAGGACCCGCCGGCGATCGAGGCGCGGCCCGACGACGCGGACCGGGCGGTGCGCCTCCTCCAGGCCGAGGTGACGACGCTGCGCACCCAGCTGACGAGCACGATCGACACCCTCGAGGACACCCGCGAGCACACCACGGAGCGGGAGACGGAGCTCGAGACCCTCGCCGCGCGCCTGGCCGACGCGGAGGCCGAGGGCGCCGCCCTGCGCGCGGCCCTCGCCGAGGCCGAGCGCCGCCGCGAGCAGGCCCTGCACGACCTCGAGGAGTCGCGCACCGCGCAGCAGGCGATCCTGCGGGCGCGTCGCCGCGAGGCCGACGAGGTCTACCTGGCCGGCATCGCCGCCGAGGTCTTCAACCGCTCGCCGCAGGCCGCCACCATCGGGCTGCTCGTCGGCCTGCACGGCACGCCCGGCGTGCGCCTCGACGTGATCGGCGCCGAGCTGCCGCGCCCCGTGCTGATCGCCTTCTCGTGGCCGCAGGGCGGCCGCGACTACCGCGTCGACATCGACCTCGTGGCCCGGCGCTTCGACCTCCACGACCTCGTGCCCGGCGGCGACGGGCGGCTCGTGCCGCGCGAGGCCGCGCTGCCGGCGAACGCCGAGTGGATCGACGGGCGGATCGTCGCCGCCCCGGCCGAGCCGACGATCCAGTAGCCGTCCGCCCCGCGGCGTACGGTGCAACTGCCCGGAGCGGGCGCGGACGAAGGAGCGGAGATGGACCAGGGCGTCATCGTCGGGATCAGCGGGCTGATCATCTCGATCGTGTTCGCGATCGTGTGCGCGAGCCTCGCGGGGAGCCGCAACCGCCACCGCGTGGTGTGGGGGATCCTCGGGTTCTTCTTCCCGATCATCGCGCTGATCGTGCTGCTGATCATCGGCAAGAAGCAGCCGTCGTCCTAGCGCGCGTCCGCCCGGGGGCGTAGCCTCCGGGTGCGTCGCAGCCGCGGCGCTGTCCCGAGGAGGACGGGAAACGATGGAATGGGTGACCTATCTCATCGCCCTGGTGATCGCACTGGTCTTCGCGGCCGTGTGCTGGAACCTCGCCGGGGCCCGCGACCGCAATCAGCCGCTGTGGGCGATCCTGGGGTTCTTCTTCCCCATCATCGCGCTGATCGTGCTGCTGATCATCGGCAAGAGCAAGCCGAAGACCGCGGGCTAGAGCCGTGCGGCACGCGCCGGGGTGCTAGCCTCGGCGCGTGCTGACCGGTCCAGGTGCGAGCCTCGTCGAGCGGCGCGCCGCCGCCCTGATGGCGCGCGACGCGCTCGCCTTCCACCTGTCCGAGACGTGGTCGCCGCCGGTCGACCTGGTCCTCCTGGTGGCGTCGGCCGACGCGGCCGTCAACGAGGCCGCGGCGGCCGCGGGATCGTCCGCGGAGCCCGACCTCTGGCGTCGGGTCGCGGAGGCCGCGACGGCCGTGCGCGGCGCCGTGCCGGAGCACCCGGTGCCCCCGGGCCCCCTGATCGCGGCGGCCGGCGACCTCGCCCGCTCGGCCGACGCGGTCGTCGAGCGCCTCGACCTCGACCGCGCCTTCGACGCGATCACCGGATCCGGCGAGCCGCCGCTCGCGTAGGATCCAGCCCGTGGCGGATCGCCCCTCGCGCGGAGATGTCGCCGACGTGGCGATCGAGTCCCTGGCGACGGGCGGGCGCGGCGTCGCGCGGATCGACGGCTACGTGGTCTTCGTGGACCGCGCCCTGCCGGGCGATCGCGTGCGGGTGCGCCTGCGCTCCGCGCGCCGCCGGCACGGCGAGGCCGACGTCCTCGAGCTGCTCGAGCCCGGGCCCGAGCGGATCGAGCCGACCTGCCCCCACGTGGGCGCATGCGGCGGCTGCCGCTGGCAGGCCCTCGCCTACCCCGCGCAGCTCGTCGAGAAGGAGCGCATCGTGCGCGACGCGATCGGCCGCATCGCGCACCTGCCGGACGTGCCGATCGCCCCGATCTCCGGCGCGGACGACACGCTCGGGTACCGCAACAAGGTCGAGCTCACCTTCACGCAGGACCCCGAGCTCGGCCCGACGCTCGGCTACCACCGCGCGGGCCGCTGGGACGAGGTGCTCGGCGTCGAGCGCTGCTTCCTCGTCGGCGACGCCCCGAACGCGGCCAAGGACGCGGTGCAGGACTGGGCGCGGGCGTCGGGCCTCGAGGCCTACGACCAGCGCCTCCACGAGGGCCACCTGCGCAACCTGGTGATCCGCCACTCGGCGCGCACCGGCGAGGTGCTGCTGGTGCTCGTGACGTCCGACGTCGACCTGCCGCGGCAGGGCAACCTCGTCGACGAGCTCGTCGAGCGCGTCCCGGGGCTGGTCGGCCTCCTGCACCAGCGCAACAGCGGCATGGCGGAGGCCACGCGCGGCCACCCCACGGAGGTCGTGCACGGCCGCGACCACCACCGCGAGGAGATCCTCGGGCTCGAGCTGCACGTGCCCTGGAACGGCTTCCTGCAGACCAACACGGCGATGTGCGAGCGCCTCTACGGCATCGCGATCGAGGAGGCCCGCCTGACGGGCTCCGAGGTCGTCTGGGACCTCTACTCGGGGATCGGCTCGATCGGACTCGCCCTGGCCCGCGACGCCGGCCGCGTGGTCGGCATCGAGGTCGTGCCGGAGGCCGTCGAGCAGGCGCAGGCCAACGCGACGCGCAACGGCATCGCCAACGCCGAGTTCATCGCGGGCGACGTGGCCAAGGCCGTGGCCCCGCTGGTCGAGGCCGGGGCGCCCCTGCCCGACCTCGTGGTCGTCGACCCGCCGCGGGCCGGGCTGACCCCGAAGGCGGTGCGCCGCGTGCTCGAGCTCGGCGCCCAGGCGATCGTCTACGTCTCGTGCAATCCGACCACCCTCGCCGGCAACGCGCTGCTCCTCGTCGAGGGCGGCTACCGGCTCGAGTCGGTGCGCCCCGTCGACATGTTCCCGCACACGCCGCACGTCGAGTGCGTGGCGCGGTTCGTGCGCGCCTGAGCCGTCAGTACGGCGGCAGCGCGTCGTGCCAGCGGCCGAGCTCGCGGAAGGCCCGCCAGAAGCGCCGCTTCGCGGACTCGTCGTCGAGCGACTCGTCGATGTCGGGCGTGACGAGGGCCTCGATCGTCGGGGTCAGCTCCTGCACCTCGCCGAGGCGCTCGGGGTCGATCGGCTGGGCCAGCGGCACGCGGATGCGGTTGACGAACTCGGCGGTCTCCTCGCCGAGGCAGACGACGATCTTGGGCTCGATGATCTGGATCTCCCGGAGCAGGAACCTCGCCGGCGGCCCGTCCTTCGCCGACAGGTCGTCGGAGGCGCGCTTGGCGCAGTTGGTGCCGTAGATCAGGAGCGGGTCGATGCCGACGCGGGTGACGCTCTTGAGGATCGCGGCGCCCGCGCGGCCGAAGAAGGCGACGCCCTCGGCGATCTCCGAGGGACGCGGCCGGGCCTTCAGCAGCATGATGTCGGCGTTGGGCACGCCCGAGCCCACGACGGGGCCGTCGGCGGCGTCGTCGTCCTCGCCCGCGTCGGCGATGTCGTCGTTCAGCGCGTTCAGCGCCTTGATGGCGCGGGCGAGGTACCGCTCGGAGATCTCGTCGGAGTCAGCCACGGCGCTTCCGCCGTCATTCGGCGCGCGCGGGGGTCCTCCTTGTGCGCAGCCACTTGCGCGCCTGCAGGGCGAGGAAGCTGCGCGGGTTGCGCACGACCCGCGCGTCGCCGAGCGCGAGGGCCAGCGAGGCGGGGTCGTGGAAGGCCGGCAGCTCGAGGCCGGCCGTGAACAGCCCGGCCGCGACGTGCGCGTCGGAGCCCGCGCCCTGCGGCAGGCCGAGGCGGGTGGCGAAGGCCAGCGCCTCGTCGTTGAAGGACTCGCGGGCCAGGCGGCCGTTCGTGACCTCGAGGGCGTCGATCAGGGGGGCCAGCCGCTCGAGCAGCGCGGCGTCGGGGATCGCGTGGAAGCCGTCGAACGGGTGCGGGACGTAGACGAAGGCGCCGAGGTCGCGCAGGGCCTCCACGGTGTCCGCGAAGGGCAGCCCGGGCGGCACGTCCTCCGGCAGGTAGATGCCGATCGCCTCGCCGGTGCGGCTCTTGACCTCGCTCGAGGGGGCGATCTCCAGGGGGATCCCGTGGGCCTCGACGTGGGCGCGCGCGGCGTAGCCGCCCGCCACGGTGTCGTGGTCGGTGACGCAGAGGGCCCCGAGGCCGAGCTCGAGGGCCCGCTCGCAGAGCTCGTCGATGCCCGTGGAGCAGTCGTGCGAGTGGACGCTGTGCAGGTGGAAGTCGGCCAGGATCGGGTCGGCCGGCGCGAGCGGCGACGGCGCGCGGGCGGGGTCGCCGGCGCGCGCGAGCAGCTCCTTGGCGGTCTTCCTCGGAGCCGTCGTGCCGACGCGCTCGAGCGTCGGTGCGGCGTCCAGCGCGGTCGCCGCGACCCAGCCCTCCTCGTCGCCGACCAGGACGGCGAGGTCGATCCCGCCGCCGCGCAGGATGCGCGTGAGCGCCGCGTCCGCGGCCCAGGTGCGGGGCCGCGCGAGGCCGACGGCCAGCGTGCGCGGGCCCGTGGCCGTCGGGGCCAGCGCCGCGGGGCCGGAGCGCTCGAGCGCCCGCACCGCCCGGCGCCCCTCCGCCAGGAGGTCGGGGTGGCGGGCCGGGCCGACGAGCAGCGTCTCGGCGCCGAGGTCGGCGAGCGCCTCGGCGAGGGCGTGGGCGGCCGTGCCCGTGGGGCCGGGGCGGTCGAGCGCCGTCGGCGCGATCACGCAGATGCGCATGCCCCCACGGTAGCGCCCCCCGCGAACGACGAGCGGCGGGCGGCCGGACCTCGGTCCGGGCCGCCCGCCGCGTCGGGGGGAGGGAGGTGGTGCGGAAGCCGCTAGCGCTTGGCGCGCGGCTTGGCCTTGGCGGCCGCCTTGGCGACCGGCTTGGCCTTCGCCGCGGCCTTGGCCACGGGCGTGGCCTTGGCGCGGGCCTTCGAGGCGGCCTTGACGGCCGTCTTCACGGTGCGGCGGGCCGTCGAGCCCTTCTTGCCGTACTTGCGGATGAAGGCCTCGACCTCCTCGCGCGCGATCTCGTCGCGGTGCTGGACCGGCGGCGACTTCATCAGGTACGCCGACGGCCACTCGAGCGGGCCGGAGATGCCGTGGTCGAGGGCGAGCTTGATCAGGCGCACGGCGTCGATCACGATGCCGGCCGAGTTCGGGGAGTCCCAGACCTCGAGCTTCATCTCGCAGTTCAGCGGCACGTCGCCGAAGGCGCGGCCCTCGAGGCGGATGTACGCCCACTTGCGGTCCGTCAGCCACGGCACGTGGTCCGAGGGGCCGATGTGCACGTTGTCCGCGCCCATGTCGTGGTCGACCTGGCTGGTGACCGCGTTGGTCTTGGAGATCTTCTTCGACTCGAGGCGCTCGCGCTCGAGCATGTTCAGGAAGTCGGTGTTGCCGCCGACGTTGAGCTGGTAGGTGCGCTCGAGGTGCACGCCGCGGTCCTCGAAGAGGGTCGCGAGGACGCGGTGGGCGATGGTCGCCCCGACCTGGCTCTTGATGTCGTCGCCGATGATCGGCACGCCGGCCTGCTTGAAGCGCTTCGCCCAGTAGGGCTCGCGGGCGATGAAGACGGGGATGTTGTTGACGAACGCGACGCCGGCGGCCAGGGCCTGCTCGACGTACCACTTGGTCGCCTCCTCGGAGCCGACCGGCAGGTACGAGACGACGACGTCGGCCTTCGTCTGCTTGAGGATCCCGACGACGTCGGCGGTCTCGCCCGGCGCCTTCTCGATCACCTGCGAGAGGTACTTGCCGATGCCGTCGTGCGTCATGCCGCGGTGGACCTTGACGCCGGTCTTCGGCACGTTCGCGAACTTCACGGTGTTGTTCTGGCCGGAGAAGATCGCGTCGGACAGGTCCTTGCCGACCTTCTGCTTGTCCACGTCGAACGCCGCGACGAACTCGATGTCGCGGATGTGGTAGCCGCCCAGGTTGACGTGCATCAGCCCGGGCACCTCCTCGTTCGGGGAGGCGTTCTTGTAGTACTCGACGCCCTGGACGAGGGACGAGGCGCAGTTGCCGACGCCGACGATGGCGACGCGGACCTTGCCGCCGCTCGGGCGATGGCCGTTGCCGTTCTTCGAAGCTGCCACGATCAGGATCCTCCGGGTGGTAGGCGGTGCTAGAGCTGGCGCAGGACGTGCCGGGCACGCTGCAGGACGGTGATGGTCGACAGGATGGCGAGCAGGATGATCCCCCACGGCAGGGCGCCGAGCGGGGCGAAGAGCAGCGCCGCGGCGATCAGGACCACGCGCTCGGCGCGGGCCATCAGGCCGTGCGTGCCGTCGAGGCCGAGCGACTCGGCCTTGGCCCGCAGGTACGAGGTCAGAAGCGAGGAGGCGAGCGCGATGATCACGGCGCCGACGGCGACCTCGTTGCCCTCCCGGGCGAACACGAGGGCGAGCGCCACGAACATGATCGCCTCGGAGAAGCGGTCGAGGACGGAGTCGATGATCGCGCCGCGCGGGCCGGCCTCGCCGCGGGCGCGGGCGACCGCGCCGTCGAAGATGTCGAGGATCGAGCCGAGCAGGAACACGAGGCCGCCGGCGATGAAGGCCTCGCGGTAGACGAGGACCGCGGCCACCACGTTGATCAGGAAGCCGGCGACGGTGACCTGGTTCGCGGTGACCGGGATCCGGGTCGCGCGGTCCATCACGCCCGCGATCACGCGGCGCGTGCCGTCGGTGTACTCCTGCTGCAGGCGTTCGACTCCCACGGGCGCACCGTAGGCCGCGGGGCCCGGGCGGGTCTGCGGGGTCCTACGAGCGGTCGGTTTGGGCCGACCAGCGGTCGTCGGGGTCGAGCGTGACGGGCCAGGCGGGGCTGTGCACGGTCACGAACGCCTCGCAGACGACCTCGAGCGCGGGGTCGAACGGGACGCCCCAGCGCTCGCACTGCCCCGCGAAGAACGCGTGGTGGGCGCGCCGCCAGGCGGCCAGGGTCGGCGCGACGCCGCCCTCGGGGCCCTCGAGCGCGGCGAAGGCGGCCCCGACCTCCGCGTAGGGCAGGACGTCGACGCCGATCAGGCGCACCGTGCAGGCAGGGGAGCCGTCGGCCCGCAGGACCGTCCAGTGGTCGCCGGGCCGGCGCAGCGGGAGGCCGTCGCGGCGGAACTGCTCGAGCAGGTGGCAGGTCCCGCGCTTCATGGAGCGCGCCGCGAGGTCGGCCAGCTCGTCCATCGCCGCCGCGTCGAAGCCGTCGACGGCCTCGTCCGGCTCCGCGAACGGCATCGCCGTCCAGGGGGCGTCGTCCGGCAGGTCGAGCGCGGCCCGCACCGCGGCCCAGTGCGCGGCCAGGGCGGGGTCGCTGCGCGGCCGCATCGCGGTCAGGCGCTGGCCGGCGTGAACGGCCCGGCGAGCAGCCCCGGCTGCCAGGCGTCGCCGGCGCGGGCGGTGGCCAGGGTCGGGATGCGACCGCGGTTGGCCGCGAAGGCGAAGAGCAGCGCGAACAGCGCCACGAAGGCGCCCACGGCGGCGTCGAGCAGCCAGTGGTTGGCGGTGGCGACGATCGAGAAGATGACCAGCGCCGGGTAGCCGATCCAGAGCGCGCGGATCACGGGGTGCGCGAAGACGAGCACGCCGGCGCAGCCGATGATGACGGCGTAGGCGGTGTGCAGGGAGGGCATGGCCGCGTACGGGTTCGAGAAGAACGAGATGATGCTCGACTGGTGGTTGACCGACGTCTGCTGGAGCGTGTCGACGAAGCCGAGGCCGCCCATCATCCGCGGCGGCGCGGTCGGCAGCAGGATGTAGCCGACGAGCCCGGCGAAGCTGGTGGTCAGGAGCGCGTTGCGGACGAAGTAGAAGGCGTGGTTGCGGCGGAAGTAGATGAACAGGAGCAGCGCGTACGTGATCGTGAACTGGCAGTTGAAGTAGGTCCAGTTGGCGACCGCCATCACGACGTCGGGGCCGTTCAGGGCCCAGTCCTGGATCGCGCGCTCCCAGTTGATCCCGAGCAGGTCCTGCGCGCGGCGGACGTCGAGCGCGTTGCGCATGGCGACGTAGCGGTCGCCCTCGGCGAGCGTGCGCGAGCCCTCGTAGGCGACGTAGAACGACCAGAAGATCGCGAACTGGAGCCAGAAGTCCCGCCAGCCGTGCGGCAGGAGGCGGCCGACGCGGTCGGCGGCGCGGCGCAGGGGGTTCACCGACTCGTCACCCACGGACGGCATCGTACCGCCGTTGCGCGTGGGCCGGTTGCGGAGACGCCCGCGCTCAGCCGCCGATCTGGCTCATCGACTTCGCGCTGCGCACGAAGCCCGGCTCGCCGATCTCGTGCTTCATGCGCTTGCCGGCGACCGCCTCCCGGATCAGCGCCTCGATCGCGAGGTCGTCGGCGCCCGACCGCAGCGGGGTGCGCAGGTCGGTCTCCTCGAGCGCGAACAGGCAGGTGCGCAGCGCGCCCTCGGCGGTGATGCGGATCCGGTCGCACGAGGAGCAGAAGGGCTGCGAGACGGGGTTGATGAACCCGACCTCGCCCGCGCCGTCGGCGAACGCCCAGCGCTCCGCGGTCGACGAGGCCGGGGCGGGCAGGCGCACGAGCGGGTGCGCGGCCTCGATCATCGCGCGGATCTCGTCGCCGGTCAGGACGTCGTCCTTCGACCAGGTGCGGTCCGCGTCGAGCGGCATGAACTCGATGAAGCGCACGACGTACGGCTTGCGGCGGGCCAGCTCGGCGAAGGCCACGACCTCCTGCTCGGTGAAGCCGCGCATCGCGACGCAGTTGACCTTGATCGGCCTGAGCTCGGGGTAGCGCTCGGCCTCCTCGAGGCCCTCGAGGACGCGGTCGAGCATGTCGCGGCGGGTCACCTCGGCGAAGCGGGTGTGGTCGAGCGAGTCGAGCGAGACGTTGATCCGCCGCAGGCCGGCGTCGACGAGCGGCCCCGCGAGCGTGCGCAGGGCGACGCCGTTCGTGGTCAGGGCGAGATCGTCGAGGCCGGGCACGCGCACGAGCCGCTCGATCAGGTCCGGCGCGTCGCGGCGCACGAGCGGCTCGCCGCCGGTGATGCGCACGTGGCTGACGCCCATCGCGGCGAGGATGCGCGCGAGCCGCTCGATCTCCTCGAACGTGAGCACCTCGCTGCGCTGCAGCCAGGGCAGGCCCTCGGCGGGCATGCAGTAGCGGCAGCGGAAGTTGCAGCGGTCCGTGATCGAGATGCGGACGCTCTCGATGCGGCGGTCGAACGAGTCGGTCAGGGGCGGGCGCGTCGTCACCGTGGCGGAAGTGTACGCGTCCGCGGGGGTCCGGTCAGGATCCGCCGAGCGGGATGCGGTCGACGTAGCGCAGGTCGCGCGCCGGGTGGCCGCTCTGCGGGAAGCCGGCGACCCACAGCTCCTCGATCCGGGCCGTCACGCGGACGTCGCCGACGAGG